>JBBAEV010000001.1:0-70203 GCA_041655735.1 Bacilli bacterium
AGAATATTCATAACTTATATTTTCATTATATTTTGTATCTTCAAAAGCTTTTTCACAATGAGAATATTTTACGATTTCTTTTACAGTGTAATTTTTAAAAAATTTTTTAATTTGATCAATTATTTTTATCTCATATTCTGTAAAAATTGATAAATTCGGTTCTTTCAAAGCTTTAATTCTATGATATTCACAATTATCTTCTATTTCAATAGAATAATCAATAATTTTTTGATCCGAAAAATATCTAAATAAACTTTCAAAATCATCAGGAACTGGACCGTAAGGAAGTTTTGCATATTCTAACCCTGTAATAGAAGCCCCTGTTTCCTTATAATTTATAAAATCAATATAAAATAATTCTTTCAAAATTTTTGTTTTAAAAATTGTTTTTTTTGCTAGATATAAAAGTAAGTTTTCAATTTTTTGTAAAGATAATTGCGTATAACCGTTATAAATTGTTGGCCTAGAATCTAAATGATTTAAAATTTGTTTAGCATTAGCCCCGGCAAAAGGGAATATTTTTTTCATTATTTTTTCATATTCTTTTTTATTATATCTTTCTTTATTAGCCTCTATCATTGTTGAAATAGTTGAAGGGTTTACTAATAAAGTTTTTAAAGTTACAAGATATACATCATTAGGTATAGAGTTCCCTAGCTCATAACTTATTAATGTTTTTTTTGCACATCCTATTATCTTTGCAAACATCTCCTGAGATAAATTATATTTATTCCTTAGATTAATTATATCTTCTTTATTAATACCATATTTTTCATTATATATCCTTACAGCTTCTAATGATGCTTCATTATCTAAAACCGCATCATATACTAACTTTTCACACTTTTTACAAAATTTTCTTTCCTTTTTAAAAATAATTTTTTTCCCCTTGATACAAAATTCATGTAAATGATTTTTTATAAAAGTATCGGAACAGTTACATATCTCGCCTTTCATATAATCCTCCTTTATCGATCTACGTGAAAAGATAAACAAACCACCTCCTCATCACCATCAATAGTTTTCTCAATCTTTAATTTAATATATGCCATTTCACCATTAATAATCTTTTTAAAAATTAATGCTTTATTATTTTCAAGATAATCTGGTTTAAAATCATAAAAATACATGTTTTGATTTAACCATAAAATATGGTTCCATGCCTCATATTCTGATATCCCAATTTCTAACAAATCTGATAAATAATCACAGTCTTTTCTAGTTTGAAATCTTTTTTTATTTTCACCAATTAATTTCTTCATTTTGGTTAATTTTTTATTTTCCTCTAGGTTCATTCAATTCCTCCTGTCTTATATTATTATTTGCACCATTTTTTCTCCTCCTTTAACCATGGTAACATATGTTACCGAAAATGTCAATGACCTATTTCAAAAATTGTATTACATTCCTGGAGTCATTTAGGAGTCAGCATATTTTACTGCATTAAAAAACCCTTACATTGTAAGGGTTAATTACCTTATGGTCGGGAAGACAGGAACCAAACCCATTTTATTTTTTTATATATACTATTTGTAACTATCACCCGTTTGTTGGTTAGCGGCCATTCTTGCTTCTTCTACAGTTAATATAGGCTCAATTTGTGGCAATGCATTAGGAGTAGCTCTTCTTACCCAATCTACTGTTGCTTTTGCAAAATGAGATTTAGAAAACAAATTTTCTGCTATTGAATTAGCTCCTGAATATGAAGCTAATTTAACATTTTCTAGCACTTCTAAGACATCAACATTACCTGTTTTTAGTAATTGTTGTTGAATACTAGCTTTTATAATATCATATGTTTCTTTTGCTCCATCATCAAAAATATATTTTTCTACCGCATTTTTATCATTCCCATCAAGTGATGGTCCAGATATGCTTCTAGAACTAATATTAGCTTCAAACCACGCTTTAGCAAACTTTGCTCTAGCTATTGTCAAAGGATCAATATAATTTATATTCATTTTTTTATTAAATGCAACAAGTTTTCCTTCACCATCTTTTTGCAAATCATAATCAGTAAATGTTTTCTTTAAGCCCCCAAAAGAAAAATCATGTTGTGGGTATAGATTAGGGTCAGACAATGTTTTAGTTGATATATTTTGTATAACAGTGTCATTTTCATTATTGGCAGAAATTGCTTTTATTTTATCTTTGGCCGCCATATCAAAGCAATATTTATCTGTGTCAATTCCAGATTGTTTAGATTTCTTTATAATTTCTGACTTTACATCAGAAACAAATTCTTTATCATTTCTAAATATATTTATTGATATTCCTTCAATTGTTTTAGATAAATCATATTTTGTAAACGCAATAGTTTTTCCATATCTAACTCTCATTTCAATTGAATTCATTTCATTTCCAGAAAGCATTTGATTTAAGCATTGTGACATCTGATTTTTAATAATATTATATATGGCTTGTTTATAATTTTCTGATTGAATATCGGGTAAAGTATAACCTTTCTTTTTAGCAACTTCTTCCTTTGATTCATATTTTGCTTCTAAATTGAATCTTCTTTCCATTTCGGACAACATATTCTCTGTGGCTTTCATTGAAATATAATCTTGAAATGTCATTTTTTGATTTTGATATTGAATAATTCTATTTCTATTATTATTTATCCACGTATATGTAGCTTCTTTTATCGCATTTTCTATCGCTTTAGCTCTAACAGTACTAAATGATTGCGGGCGTCCATCAGGAGTTCTACCAGGTTCTGAGCCATATCCAATCCATCCATCAATTTTCCCGGTTAAAATGGGCGGCCTTTTGCATTTTGCAATTAAATCTGGATACTCTTGTTTTATTTCCTTTAGTATGTTTATATAATTTATTAAATTCTTTGAATCTGAGTATATTACTACAGTATCAGATCTATCCGCGTATTCATCAAATTTAAAGTAATATGGAAGATGATAGTTATCACATTTTTTAACAAGATAAGTTACAATTCTATGTATGTCAACAGATTCAGTATTTAAATATAATCTATGTTCTACTCTAGGATATTCATCTTTTTTAGCAGTTACATATCTAGAGCATACATGGATCCAGCCACTTCCTTCTCCTAAGGATTTCCAATTATATTTATCTAACGCTTCACTTACTTCACTATCATTATTTCCATATAAAATATTTAGCATTTCTTTCCTAGTGGAAACATCAGGAACTGTTTTTAAGTATTCCCTCATCTTAATAAAATCGGAGCCAAATTTACCTTTTTGTCTCAGATCTATAAACCTTTCTCTAGTCATTTCAACTACATTCTTTTTCCATTGATTAAACATCATTGAATAAAATATATCAGAATCACTTTCGTAATATTGTCTAGTGTATTGTTTTATTTCTGTTTCAATAAGTTTATTGTATAAGTCACCTGAATTTTTTGAGTCCGAATATGCTTGTACTAACATTTCAATAATAGAATCATTTAAAGGATTCTGAATTTGATTATATAAATCTATTAGTTCCATAATAACCTCCTATTATTGTTCATTTTTATTAAGTTTGTCCTTAACCCTATTACATTCACTTGTTATAATTTGTTTTAAGTCTAACAATTTACTTATTTTTTTAAATTCTTCTACTTCCCTGTCATATGTACCAACTATTTTAAAATAATAATTATACCATATTTCCCAGTATGTAAGCCTTTCAGGATCAGCTTCGGTAAAATAATTGTTTTTTAAATTCCTTAGATCATTTTTTTCTAGTTCACTAATTAAAAAATGATTTTCATCCAAATCTATGGAGTAAGAATCTGTAGTTTCTTTATCATGCCCAGTAAAACTATAATATGTATGAGAAACTGTTTTAATCCATTTAACTTTTTGTTTTTCAAAATCATATATACCTTTTATCTCTATACTGGTCTTAATAGGCTCCCCTTTAATCATATCACCATCATTAAAATAGTAATGTACAAGTTTTAATTTATTAATCTTAAATGGTATATTGTTTTCAGTTTCTTTTATACTTACTAAGTCAGAAAAATCATCATTATTATTCATATAGTCCTCCTTTATATTCTACTACGATAATTATAGCATTTTTCTTTTTCACTAAACAAATTTATATAATATAGTTTTACAATCACTTTATATACACTAAAACAAATTTTTTTATAATTATCTCGTCCTTGGAGTCATTTGGGAGTCAATATATTACTCCATAATAAAACCCTTACAATGTAAGGGTTAATAATGAACTGACTTCATAAAGTTGGAGACAAATTTAACGAACTCCATACCTTATTTATGTTGTATTTAATCTTTTATTTCTTTTACAACATTTTTTGATATTTCCAAACACATTTGTGATGTATTAGACATTTCCTCTTTTATAAATCTGTTTTTTGTCTGTTGTTTTAACTCTGAATCAATAATATCTAGCGCTTTCCCATATTGCATATTTACAGCTGTTTCTATTAGTTTCCAACCATACTCTTTTATTTGATTGTTAATAGATGGGGTACGATGAGCCTAATATACAACGAATTCTTTAATAAGAAGTCCTTCTTCAAAGCTTGGATAATAAGATGGGTCTAATATAATTTTATCAATTGTACTTGCCCATTTTTTTTCTAAACGAGAAAGTTCATTTTCCCACTTCTTATCGGAACCATAAAAATAATCTTCATAGCATTGATTCATATATGGTACATTACATATAATTTGATTGTTTTTAATATTTAATAAATTAAATTTTTTTCTTGTGAAGAAAAGTTTTTTGAATATAATTGTGGTACAAAGTGTTGCCTTTTTCGTTTGTCTTCTTTTGTCATAATTACCACCTAAAAATATTATACCATAACAAAAAACAATTATTAAAAACTGCTTTTCAGTGAAAACAAGGGTAAAACAAAATTAAATCCCTTATAATATAAGGGATTATATTCAAATAACTAAGAAAATACAATTAAATTGTTTTTTTCTCAAACTTATACCACCAATTACTTTGTTGTATCAAACATTGCATATTGTTTCATCACCTGTTGATAAACAGAAATAATAGAAGCTTTTGTTTGTTCTGGAGCAAAACTTATTCCTGATAAACTTATATAAGAATAACTATCTTTAGGAAGCGAATCCACATATTCTGATAAATTTTCTAATATTTCTTTTCCATTAATTCTTAATTGAGATATATTTAAAAATGTAACTTCTTTAATGTCCTTATTTTTAAAAATTTCAAAACTTATACCTGTAAATATATCTCCCGCAGCATTTGACCAAAATGGATCCATTTGATCTTTAGTATTAAATATATTAGCCTTTAATTCTTCTAATAATATTAAACAATTATCAAAATCACTTTCCTGATATAATTCATAACACTTTAATAATCTCTCTTTAGCGCTATTATATTTTTCTTTCATATTCATTTCCCTCCTTTCTTCTTTATTTATGAGGTTAATTAATTCTTTTTCAAAGCTTTGTTTTCTATTTCTTAGTTTTTTTATAATCTCTTCTATATCCTTTATACTTCTCAACTTAATATTAACTTCATCTTGTAATTCTTTTTTTCTAGAATTTAAAAAGTTTTCATCATATTTATTTAAAAGTCTTAAGATATCTTTTAATTTAAATCCCATATTTTTCAGTTTTTTTATCATTTTTAATTTTAAAAGTTGATCTTTTGTATAATATCTATAGCTATTATACTCACCAATTACTTTAGGTTTTAATAATTCTAAATTATCATAATATCTTAAAGTTTGAATAGAAGTATCACTAATTTTAGAAAACTCACTAATTTGATACATTTATTTCACCTCACATATACACCATAACATTATAGTAAACTATAGAGTCAATATATAATATAAAAATTAGTTATTCCTTCAATATTTTTCTTAATTCTTTATAATTGGGAATATAATAACTTACTAATTCCCAAAATTTTTTAGAATGATTAAAATGAATAAAATGACATAGTTCATGTAAAATAACATAATCAATAATATTAACATCTTTCTTTATTAATTCTAAATTTAAAGTTATTTTATGAAGTCTTCTGTTACATACTCCCCATCTACTTTTCATCTTTCTTATTCTTATAATAGGTCTTGAAATATTACCCTCAAACTTAGAAAATACATAATTAAATCTTTCCTCAAAAACTTTTTCAGCTTGCTTTCTATACCATTTATCAACACCATCTAATTCTGATTTATTAGTTACTTCATAAGTTTGTCCCAAATAATAAAAATCATCTTTTTTATTTTGTCTACTTAACTCTTTACTTATCATATTTCTTATAGAGTCTATATTATCATCAATAAAATTAGCTATTTCTCTTTTACTTACAAAGTAATTAGTGGTTACATAAATACCTAAATCTTCTTTTACTCTTAAATATGTATGTTTATTTTTTTTCCTTTGAATAATTACATCATATTTATTACCATTTATTACTACATTCATAATACCACCTCTTTTATTATATCAAAAAGGCGGCTTAGAAGCCACCGCCTCCACCGCCTCCGCCACCGCCTCCGCCGCCGCCAGAGAATCCTCCTCCAGAACCTGATGCAGAAGACGCACGAGATGACGCTATTGCGCTATTAATGCTTTGATTTAATGATGAAACTATATTTGAGGAAAATCCTCCATGATATAAATACATATATGTAAACATTGAAGTATTTGTATTAACATTCATTTCTTTTATCTTTATTTGCATAGCCCTTTCTACTTTATCCGCAACACCAAGTACTGTCGCATATACTAAATATTTTTCCCATAAAGCAATTTCTGGTAATTCTTTTTCATTAAATCTACCAAAATGTAATAAAAATTTTTTAAATGCCATCCATTTACTATAATGGTCCATTCCTAATTCTGTTTTCTTAGTAAACATTGCGATATATAAACCAAATACCATTACTAATCCTACTACTGGCACTATTACTAATGTATGTAAATTAAATATAAAATTCATAAATATTAAAAGTATTCCTATGGTTAAATATGTACCACCTATTTTTTTACCCTGCATATTATTTTTATCAAAGAAACCTTTACTAGATGATTCACTTCTTACTTCGCTACGCCATTCATTATAATTTTTTAAAAATTCTAATGCTGAACTTCTTTCTTTTGATTGATCTTTAATTTGACTAATAGTTACTTCTTTTTTATTCCCTATTTCATTTAACAACCAATTTTTTAAAAATTCTTCATCAGGGGTTAAAGTAATTTTTATATTAGCCATATTATCTTTTAATAGATAATCTTCTGTTTTTCTTTTAAAGATACCTTTTTCTGTTTTTATTTTTTCTATTATAAATACTTTTTTTCTAACCAAATCTAAAATAGAAGCCGAAAAGTCTAATGGTTCTACTTTTTTATTTCTAATTAAATAACCAACTGTGGCCGGTCCATAATCACCTACAAATTCACGATAGTATTCACCAAAAAAATTTGGTTTTAATTCTTTATCATACTTCTTATAAATATGAATGAATATAAATACCAAACCAATTATCCATCCATAACATATAAATCTAAATACACTAGTTAAAGTTTCTTTTAACTCTTCATTTCTTTTTATTTTATCTCTTTCTTTATTAGCCGCATCCGCTCTTTCTTTTTCTACAGTAAGTATATTATTTAATCCATCAACATTAGAAATTTTAGTTGCATTAGGCACTAACTCTTTATCAAAAGTCATTCTAATATCAATAGGAGTACCAGCATATAAATTATTAATTTTAGCTTCTATATACTTATTATTATAAGGATCTACCTCTCCATATAAGGGCCCATGAGCCCATACTTTTAAATCACTACTTTCATCAGGTAATGTTACTCTAATTTGAACATTATCCATATCATCTTTAAACTCTGAACCAATAAAATTCCAATAAAGTTCTGCGATATCATTGTGTACCACTATTACATCTTCTACTTTATATTCAATATAAAAACCAGTTTTACCCCCAGTATTATAATTAAACATTTTTAAATTAATACCATCAGTTATTGTATTTTTTTCATATACATAAGAATCCCCCAATGAACCTTGATTAACTAATGAAAACTGTTTACCTTTATTATAAAAATCAGCAAAACTATAATTAGATGAATACGCTGTTTCATATATTTTAATATCACTTATACCACTACTATTATAAATAGATGAATTACTATAAAAAGCATCTAATCCAGTAAGATTTTTACTATTACTATTCTTATATTTAATATCTCTGTTATATCCATTAAAAGATCCATTTAATATAAGCATTTCTTTTACATCCATTGAACCATCTTCATTAATATAAGCATCAATTAAGAAATCTTTTAATGTATAATTTACTTCTAATGCAAATGTTTTTATTGGTATAAGAATTATCCCTAAAACAAATAACATACTAAATAATATTCTTTTCATAATATCCTCCATTAAAAATGCTTACATATGTAAGCATCTTATTAAAATTTAACTTCTGGTGTTTTTCTATCTGCTTCATCAATTTCAAAGAATTTTTCCTTCTTAAAGTTAAACATATTCGCAATTATACTAGAAGGAAACATTTCTACTTTATTATTTAAAGAAAGCACTGTATCATTATAAAACTGTCTTGCATAAGCAATTTTTTCTTCTACTTCTTTTAATTGATTTTGTAAATTTACAAAATTTTCATTAGCTTTTAAATCAGGATATGATTCTGCCAAAGCAAATAACCTTCCTAACGCTTGAGTAAGCTCTCCATTTGCATTCATTTCTTCAGTAGGTGTTGTTGCGCTATTAAAACTATTTCTAGCTTTAATAACACTATCAAAAGTTTCCTTTTCATGTTTGGCATAACCTTTTACTGTTTCTACTAAATTAGGTATTAAATCAACTCTTCTTTTTAATTGGACATCAATTTGTGACCATTGATCTTTTACCCTGTTTCTAAGTACTACTAACTTATTATAGTTACCTATTACTAATAATATTAATATTACTACTATTCCTAAAATTATATATAATACCATTTTATCCTCTCCTTTTAATTATATTATATCATATTAATAATCTATCGCAATTATTAAATTATTAATACATAAAAAAATAGTCAAGTAACAAAATAGAAATGAAAGGAGTCATTATATGAACTTAGATATTAGAAAATATATCATTAATAATTTTAAAGAATCAAATTTAAATGATATAGAAGAATCTATTAATGAAAGCATTAAAAATGAAGAAGAAGTAACGCTACCAGGATTAGGTGCGTTAATGGAAATATTATGGAAAGAAAGCAATAAAAGTGAAAAAAACAAAATACTTCAAAACATAAAGAAAGGATTGTCTACATAAGATAATCCTTTTTATTTTAAAGCATTAATTAATTCATCTTTTTTCATTTTAGAATATCCTTCAATATTCTTTTCTTTTGCCATTTCTTTTAATTCAGCAACCTTTAATGTAGATAAATCAGTATCTTCTTTCTTTTCTTCTTTCTTTTCTACTTTCTTTTCTACTTGCTTTTCTTCTTTTTTTGTTTCTTTTTTATTTTCTATTTTAGGTTCTTCTACTTTGATTGCTTTCCCTTCAAGACCAGCTTTCGCAACTTTTACAAGTTCACTAAATCCTTTAGGATCATTTATCGCAACTTCAGAAAGCATTTTACGATTAATAGTAACCCCTGCTTTATTTAAACCATCGATAAGTCTTGAATAACTTATTTCATTTTCTCTACATGCTGCATTTATTCTAATAATCCATAACTTTCTAAATTCTCTTTTCTTTTGTTTTCTATCACGATATGCATACGCTAATGAATGCATCACTTGTTCTTTAGCAGTACGATATAATCTATGTTTGCTTCCAAAATAACCTTTTGCTTGTTTTAATACTTTTTTATGACGTGCTCTAGTAATTTTACCCGGTTTTATTTTTGCCATTTTTATTCCTCCTTACTGATTGTTTATGAGATTCTTTAATCTAGATTTATCAGCACTACTTAAAGATTCACCAAAACGTTTCTTTCTATTAAAATTTGCATTCTTTTTCCCCGTATTATGACGAGCTCCTGATTTACCTCTCTTTATTGAACCACTAGGTCTTACTTTTATAACTTTCGCAAGCCCTTTGTGAGTTTTTTGTGTTTTCTTTGCCATTATTATTCCTCCTATTTATCTTTTTTTGTAATTAATATCATTATCATACTTCTACCATCAAGTTTAGGTTTTTGTTCAATTTCAGCAATATCACTAAGTTCACTCGCAAACCTATACATAACTTCTTCTCCAATTTCTGTATGAGTCATTTGACGCCCTTTAAATCTAATAGAAATCTTTATTTTACTACCTTTTTCCAAGTATTTACGTACATTTTTTAGTTTAGTATCAAAGTCATGTTTATCAATTACAGGAGATAATCTAAATTCCTTTAAAACTAAATTACTTTGACGTTGTTTCTTATTAGCTTCTTTTTGTTTCTTTTGTTTTTCATAACGAAACTTATTATAATCCATTAATTTACACACTGGTGGTGTTGCATTAGGATTAATAAGTACTAAATCAAAACCTGAATATGAAGCTAAGGTTAAAGCATCCCCCTTAGTTTTAATACCTAATTGTTCTCCATTTGGTCCAATTACTAAAACTTGTTCTGATTTGATTTGGTCATTAACTGGTAATTCTTTATTCTTATTTGCTATAGTTAGCACCTCCATATAAAATTAAAAAGTGGATAAAATATATCCACTTAAAAGCTTTATTGTTCGGCTCCTTACCTATTACCATTGGCAATCAGGTGAGATGTGGATACATCTTCTTTCCTTTTTAAACTATATTACATTATATACATATTATATGTGTATGTCAAATAATTAGATGGTTTTTTTGATAATTTCTTCTTTTAATAAGCTAATAAATTCTTCTTTATTAACGGTTATCATATCATTACTATTATATTTACGATAAGTAATAGTACCCTCTTCTTTTTCTTTATCACCTATTACTACACTGTAAGGTATTTTTTGCATTTGTGATTCACGTATTTTATAACCTAATTTTTCATTTCTATCATCAAACTCTATTCTTATATCATTATCAATTAATAGTTCCTTTATTTCTTTCGAATAATCCGAATGATATTCACTATTAACAGGAATAATATTTACTTGAACAGGTGCAAGCCAAAGCGGAAATGCTCCAGCATATTGTTCAATTAAAATAGATAACAATCTTTCATAAGTACTAATATATCCTCTATGAATAGCAACTGGCCTTTTTTTATTTCCATCATTATCAACATAAGTTAAATCAAACCTTTCTGGAAGTACCATATCAAGTTGAATTGTAGACATAGTAATTACTGTTCCTAATATATTTCTAACTTGAATATCAATTTTAGGACCATAAAAAGCTGCTTCTCCTTTTTTCTCTATATATTCGATATTATTTTTATCCAATATGTTTTTCAATATTTCTTCTGTTTCTATCCAGACTTCATCATTAGAATGATACTTATCACTATTATTATCTTCACCTCTTAAAGCAAGTTCAATATAATCTATTTCCAAACCCAAATCTTTAATAGCTTTATCAATTAGTTCATAAGCTGCAATTACTTCCTCTTCTATTTGATCTTTTCTAGCAAATATATGAGCATCAGTTAAATTCATAGCTCTAACTCTTTCTAACCCAGATAACCCGCCACTTGATTCATAACGGTGTTGCAAAACAATTTCCGAATATCTTATTGGCAAATCCCTATATGATCTTAATTTTGATTTAAAAATAAGCATATGATGAGGGCAACTCATAGGTCTTAAAACAAGTTCTTCGCCATCTCTTTCCATTAGTGGAAACATCATATCTTGATAATGCTCCCAATGCCCTGAGGTTTCATATAACCATTTGGAAGCAATTACTGGAGTAGATACAAACTGATATCCTGCCTTTAACTGTTCTTTATATTGATAATCCTCTAAAACTTTTCTCACAGCCATTCCCCTGGGAAGCCAGAAAGCTAATCCTTGTCCAGCTTCAGGAACTAACATAAATAAATCTAATTCTTTACCTAATATTCTATGATCTCTTTTTTTGGCTTCTTCCAACATATTTAGATAATCATTTAATTCTTCCTCACTATTAAAACATATACCATATATTCTTTGAAGCATTTTGTTTTTAGAATCACCTTTATAATAAGCTCCACTTACTTTTAATAGCTTAAAATATTTTATATCTTTAGTATATTCAACGTGAGGTCCCCTACATAAATCAATAAAATCATCCTGTTTATAAGCAGTAATACTATCTTCCATATTATTAATTAAATCTATTTTATATGGATCATCTTTAAACATTTCTAAAGCTTCTTCCTTAGATAATTCTAGTTTAATAATCTTTTTATTATCTTTAGAAATTCTTTTCATTTCTCTTTCTATCTTTTCTAAATCTTCTTCAGTAACTACTTTATCTCCTAAATCAATATCATAATAAAAACCATCTTCAATAACTGGACCTACCCAAAATAAAGCTTCTGGGTAAATTCTTTTCACTGCATGTGCAAGTAAATGTGCACATGAATGATTTAATATACTTAATTTTTCATCTTCTTTGATGTTTATCATTTTTTATACCTCCTTTTTCATTTAACATTATTTGTTTTAATTTCTTTCGTATTTCTCTTATTTCTACATCTAGCTCAATTAATTCATCTTCAGAAAAATATTCTGGAAATTGTTTCTTATATGTTATATCATATAATCTTTGTTTTAAACCAGGGATACTAACCATACCGTTTTTTTCCTCATAATTAATAACATATTCTCTAGCAAAATCTAAATACTGCAAATCTTTTTCTGATAATTGCTTTCCCTTTATATTTTCTACTTCCCTCTTCTTTATACCATCAACATAACATAGATATAAAGTGTCCTCTGAATGAAGTTGTGGTTTTCTTTTTAACCTTTCCTCCAAAGTTATGTTATGTAAATTATTTCTAAAAGCATAATCAATATTTACTCCTTTATATCTTTTATTTGTATTTGCCATAATATCTAACCCCTCTATAAAAATTAAAAATCATCCTAAAAATATTAAGGACGAATTATCGCGGTACCACCTTAGTTTATACAATTGTATACCCTCAAAACTTTAACGCAGTTAACGGATATCCCTTTCAGGTTCGACTCCTAGGTAGTAATTATTAAATATATTATTAGGTTCACACTATCCCTAACTCTCTTTAAATACTAATTTAATAACCATGTCCTAATCTTTGTCTTTCAATGTGATTTTATAATATAAACCTATAAAAGTCAATAATCTAGTTATTTGTCACTTTACAATATGGTTTTTTTGAAGATAATTCTTTTTTATAAAAACAATTATTATAAAATAATATTGCATTTTCTTTAGGCGCAATATAAAAAATTCTTCTTTCCCAGCGTTCTTTCACTTCTTCATAATTTTTAGTATTATTTAATAATAAATCATGCATTATCCAAAAATTTAATAAACCAGCATAAAACCTAAATGGTGATGTCCATTTACCTGATATTCCACTATAAGTTTTATTTATCCTAGTTGAATATAAACAATATCTTCGATATTTTAAAGTTTTTCTATTCAATTCTATATTTTCAGAAATTAATAATTGTTTAATTAAATCTTTGTTTTTCATGAAATAATCCAAACCATATGAATCATTAAATTTTTTTACACCTTTAATATCCGCTATAAAAGGAATATTATTCTTTAAACATATATCTGAAGCCACATAATTTATAAAACCAGTTAATACCGCTATCATATTACTTTCGCTATTTTTATTATATTTTAATTTACCTTCTTCATTTTTTTTCTCATTGATAATTTTAGCTAAATTATTGGCATTCACTAATAATTCTCCTAATGTATTTCCCCTCGATTCTTCTTGTTGTTGACATTTTATAATATTCCCAATTTCTCTAAAACATATCTTCTTATTCAAAACTATTTTACTTTTTATAACATTCTGAGTTAGGATTTCTCCTGTTGAATCAACTTTTACTATAAAAGTTATGGCTGGAGTTTTTTTATTAATATCAAAATAATTTCTATTTACTATGCCCCTGTCAATCATATTATTTATTTTATCAACGTCACGGAAAAAACTTTCCCCACTGCTTCTAGCTCTTTTATCAAGTAATGTATCAAAAGCAGAAATATTAGATAAATCCGCTATATGAAACATTAACGTATAGCATTTATCGTGGTTAGAATAAACTAAAGATAAAGCATCTTCCGATCTAGATTTTCTGGATTTATCTATAGCTATTGTATAAATGTTTTTTAGACTACGACGATTTATATCAGAATCAACACGTTTACAACTAATGGAAGACAAACAATCACTAATTTCATTAAAATCTATTTTATATGATTTTAAATCTTCTTCTATTTTATTTAATAGATAAAATATTTTTTCACCACAAATATGATTTTTACCTTTCAACATTATTCTATTATTATCAATTATACTTGTTATCATTTCTATATCATATTTATCAAATGATATGTTAGGAGATTCTAAAAATAAAAATATGAGATTTCTTAAATATTCTTCCATGCTATCTATATTTTTTACCATACTACCATCAGTTAAATTTAAATATTTATCTATAACATAATTAAAAATATGTTCATTATTATTGTCTCTAATATTAACTATATCCGGTCTATTCTTTATTAAATATTTTACAAAATCAATATCACCACAATTTAAAAACACCTCAAATAAAGAAGATATTGAATTTGCTTGTTTTAATTGTTTTAATCTTATATCTATTAGTTTCTCAGTTATTATTTCTAATGATAACCCTTCAATTGGTTTATGAGTTTTAGTTATTTTCTTTTTTAACCCTTCAAATCTTTGTATCACAATACTCAATTTAACATCTTTTTCCTTTAAAGACATGGTAATATAGTCCAGTATTAAATAATAATCTATTTGCTCAAGATTATTATTTTTTGACGCAATTAAGTTTTCTAATAAAGTAATTAACTTATTAAACATACTTTTATTAGTTAATTGTTGTCCAGCTTTTTCACTTAATTTGCTTTTTATTTCATCATAACTAATATTATTTTTAATAAGTTTATATAGTTCTCTTATGTTGTCAGACATATCTGAATCCCCCGATTCCTCATACTATATTTAATTTATTATTTTCTTCTATTTTCACTAATCATTTGTATAGTGTCCGTTAATTGATTGATTCTCTCAATGATTCTTCTAGCCTTTACTTTTTCAACCTTTCCATTACTAAAACTTAAATGTTCTTCTAATTCCTTTATATCTAAATTAGAAGTAAAGAATGTTGGGAGGCCCTCCTGCATCCTATACTGTAAGATAGAACCAAGTATTTCATCCCTTCCCCAACTTGTTAGATTTTCTGCCCCAAGGTCATCTAACAACAAAAGAGGAGCCTTTTTTATCTTGCTGAATTTATATTCATAATTGTTACTTTTAAATGATTCCTTTAAACTTCTAAGTAATTCTGGCCAATAAACAATAACACTCTTTATTCCTTTTTTAGCCAACTCATTGAACATGGACGCAACTACATATGTTTTACCACACCCAAAATTACCATGTAAATATAAACCTTTTACTTCTTTTTTAGCTAAGTATTTATCAATAAAATCTTTTAGTTTTTTTATAACTTCAAATCTATTTTTATCATCAGTATATATATCCTTCATTTTTGCATTACTTATTTCTTTAGGAATATCAAAAGTTAAAACATTTTCTTTATAACTAGTATTTTTAATATCCTTATTTTTATATGAACAAGCAACATAAGAAAAAGTTAAGTTCTTTTTGTTCGCAATTGGAGTTAACAAAAATCCTTCCACTTTGTTTTTACATTCAAATAAATTCTTACAATGCTCACAATTCCCCTTTTCTAAAGCACATTCTTCTAAACGTGAAGTATACTTCATTAAATTATCAGAAGAGAGTTTTATATTTGAAACTAACTTTTTAAAATTTTCATCTTTTAATGCTTTACCATAATTACCTTTTAGCTCATAATCATTATCACTCTTTTTAAAAACTTTTAATTCGCTATTTAAACCCTTCATATTATCACTTCCTATGAAAATTCTTTTAATATATCTTCCATTTCCTTTATTTCTTCTTTACTTACTTCTTCTTTCTTCAACTCTTTATCAAACCAAACAGGAACTTTTTCTTCCTTAACTTTTTTTGTTTTACTAGGGACGTTTTTCTTGTATTTTTTATGTTCTTTTTCAGCTAAATTCATAGCTTCCTCTACTGTTTCAATATTTAATCTTTTCCATTGCCCCGCAATTGTTTCCACAAAACTTCTACTTAATTTATAATTATTTATTTTTAATATATAATCAATTAAAACATTAACTACACCTGGTTTTAATCCTTGATCTACCATTAAACTTTCAACTAATCTTAAATCTCTACTTGTAGGTTCCGCCCCATTATATTTGCTTCTCAAAAAATTATAGGGGGTTGCTGTTTCAAAAATATAAATCATTTTGGCCCTCTTTGAACTATCCCCAAAAGGACTTCTTAAATATTCAGGTTGATTCCTATATATTAATCCAGGAAGTTTTCCATTATTTTCAAATTGATAATAATTTCGACATGCTTTACGAAAAACTTCTTTATCAATTCCCTTATCAGTAATACTTCTCCTTAATATTCTTTCTATTTCTAATGTATCAAGGTTATAAATATATGCTAAACTTATTATTAACGTTTTTAATGAATTAGTTAATATTCTTTCATTAGAAAGAGTACTTCCTAATAAATTAAAATCAATATTACTATCAATAACTAAATTATTTTTAGCTTTTCCCTTAACATTATCATTATATACATCACTTAATACATGAGGTTTAGATATGAAAATATCATCAAATGATCTAGTAATATCATCATATCCTTTATTATTTATATTTGGTAAATTAAAATAATCAACAGTATTTTCATATTCTTTTTTGCCAATGTTATTATATAAAACTACATTTAAAATAGGATGATTAAAAAATTCTTTTGGAGAAAAAGGTGAATATATTTCATAAATATAACTATTAACACTACCTTTTTTATAATATGTTTTTAATAATCCTAACGCTTCTAACTTTTCTCTAGCTTCAATTATTTCCTCAATTTTTAACTGCATATTAGTTATCACATGGTGGTGAGTAAATTCTTTACTCATTATTTCCATTTTGTCCAAATCAGACCACAAAGAAAAATACAAACCAATTGAAGTACTACCTATAATTGGTTGATAGAGCATTGTCAGTATCTTGCGATCTAAATCATTCATAATTGTTTTATTTACTACGATATAAGTATCCGCTGGTAAAATGGAAATTTGTCTCATAAAACCACCCACTATATCGTTATTGTATCCTATAGAATTAATAATTTCAATTATTTTAAGCATAAAAAACAATAAATCATTTATTTTTCTGACAAAAAGGACAATAATAAGTACCTCTTCCGCCTACTTTTATCTTTTTTATAAAATTATTACATATCTTACAAAGTTCTCCTTCTTTTGTATGAACATATAAATTATTTTGAAACCTCCCTGTTATACCTTCACTAGAAGTATAACTTCTAATAGTAGTTCCACCAGCATTTACTGCCTCAGAAAGTATTTCTTTAGTATTATCAATTATAGATTGCAATTCATTTTTAGTAAGTTTATTAGATTTCTTTGAAGGATTAATCTTTGATTTGAATAATATTTCATCCGCATAAATATTTCCTATTCCCGCTATAATAGATTGATCTAATAAAGATAATTTTATTGAGATTATCTTTTTCTTTAATTTATTTTTTAAATAAGACACAGTCAAATTATTATCAAATGGTTCTAAACCCAGCTTAATAAGTGGACCCTTAATATCTATTTCATCTTTTTTTAATAAATACATTTTGCCAAACTTTCTTGTATCATGATATCTAAGTTCTGTGTTATCAGTAAATCTTATTATTACATGTTCATGTTTTTTTAATTCATCTTTTTCTTTCTTTAAAAAATATTTCCCTTCCATTCTTAAATGACTTAATAAATAAAAATTATTAAGTTCAAATAAAAGCCATTTCCCTCTTCTTTTAATATCAATAATAGTTTGTCCTTTTATCATATTAGAAAAATCCTCTAACAGAGGATATTCAATAATTTTATTCCAATATATATCTACTTCTTTTATTTGTTTTTTTAATACTTGTTTTTTTAATGTTTTCCTTATTGTTTCTACTTCTGCAAATTCTGGCATTTTAGTCCTCCTTTTTAAAAGGATTAACATGGATTATTACATATTTTATTTTACCTATCTTTTTCTTTAAAATACTTTCTACTTTATGAGCTATATTATGACTTTCTATTAATTTCTCATCTTCATTTATTCCTATATTTAAAATCACTTGGTAATAAGAACCACACTTTAACATATCTAAAGTGTCAATAGTTTTTACACCCTTTACACTTAATATATACTTTTCAACTAAACTCAATACCTTTGGATCGGTTTCTACTTGCCCTAAAACATTACGACCATTCTCCAATATTATTTCAATAGATACTTTTATAATAAAAATCCCTATTAAAAAACCACCTAATTTATCAGCATGTTTTAATAATTCTATATTACTAGAAAATCTAGATAATATAAATGTTAATAATACCATGCCTGATGTCATCACATCCATTGTACTTTCTTTACCACTAGCTATTAACACAGCATTTTTATATTTATTCCCACTTTTCACAACATATCTAGCTAACAAATATTTTAATATTATTGTCATAATTATTACTATTACCACTGTGTTTTCTGGTATTTGCGTTGGTGTAGTAAAAATATCAATTAATAAAAAAACACCTAAAATAAATATAATGGATCCGATAATAATAGAGGTGACATATTCAATTCTTCCATGACCATAGGGATGTTTTTCATCTGCTGGTAAAAAAGATTTTTTAATACCAGTAATCCCTACTATATCAGTAGTTAAATCACTTAATGAATGAAATCCGTCCGCAATTAAGGCCTGACTCTTCCCAATCACTCCAAATACTATTTTAGAAACAACTAAAAAAGTATTTGTAACTAAACTAGTTATTAAAACTCTAACT
Organism: Bacilli bacterium; assembly: GCA_041655735.1. Taxonomy (GTDB): domain Bacteria; phylum Bacillota_I; class Bacilli_A; order RF39; family UBA660; genus JBBAEV01. The sequence continues at coordinate 19,133 of JBBAEV010000001.1, forward strand.
ATCTTTTTCATAATTCACCTACTTTGTTTCATACCAATTAACCCCTACCTCAACTTCTACTTTTAAAGGTACACTTAATTTATATGTATGTTCCATAATATCAGTGACAATTTTTCTTATTTTTGCCTCTTCTTTTGCATCAACATCAAAAATAAGTTCATCATGTACTTGAATAATCATTTTACTCCTTAATTTTAATTGATTGAATTTATCATATATTTCAACCATAGCTTTTTTTATAATATCTGCATTACTTCCTTGGATTGGCATATTAAGTGCCATTCTTTCTCCTTGTTTTTTTATCATTATATTTTTATTATTAAGTTCATCAATTACTCGTTTTCTATTCATTATTGTCTTTACATAACCTTTTTCATAGGCTGTCTTTATTGACTTATCCATAAATTTTTTAACGCCTGGAAAAGAATCTAAATACTTATCAATAAATATCTTAGCTTCTTTTACATCAATATCAAGATTTTCGGATAATCCAAAACTACTTATACCGTAAATTATTCCAAAATTAACCGCCTTTGCCCTCCTTCTCATTTCTTTAGTAACTCTATCTTCTAAAACACCGAATATTTCTGATGCTGTTTTAGTATGTATGTCTAATTCTTTATTAAATGCATCTATCAAATTTTTCACTCCTGATAAATGAGCTAAAATACGAAGTTCAATTTGCGAATAATCAAAACCCATCATAATATTATTTTTACTAGGAACAAACGCTTTTCTGATTAATCGACCATAGTTTTCTCTAATCGGTATATTCTGAATATTAGGTTCACTAGAGGATAATCTTCCGGTTCTTGTTAAAGTTTGATTATAAATATTATGAATCTTACCGTCTTCCATTATTGAATCTAATAGACCTACAATATAATTACTATGTAATTTTGTTAAAGTACGATATTCCAATATCATATTAATAATAGGATGTTTATCTTTTAATTTTAATAATACATCTTTTTCAGTAGAATATCCTGTTTTGCCTTTTTTAGTGGTTGGCAATTTTAGTTTATTAAATAATATCTCTCCTAATTGCTTAGGTGATGAAATATTAAATTCCACTCCCGTATTATTATATATATCTTTACTAATAAGCTCCAATTTTATTTTTATTTCTTCTCCCATATCATTAAGTACCTTTTTATCAATACAAACACCAGTATATTCCATATCTGCAAGCACTATAGAAAGTGGCATTTCAATATCATTTAAAAGAGTTATTTGTTCTTCCTTTTTTATCTCTTCCATAAACTTATCATATACTTCATATATGAATTTAGCTTTACTACAAATAATATTAGCCATTTCTTTTTCACTTAATTGATTTTTTTTATATATTTCAAAAAAAGGTATATCATAATCTAAACTGTTGGCTAAATAAGATATATCGTCTTTTACATTATAATTTAATAAATATGAAGCAAGCATTAAATCAAATGATACATTTGATATATTAATATTATGCCATTTTAAACTTACTATCATTTTTTTATAATCATAAGTATACTTTTCTATTTTAGTTAAAAAAGAAGGATTTTCTTTTAATATAGAAAAGGAAATAAAATAACTATTTTCTCCATCATAAAGACCCATGCCTAATATATTAGCTTTGTGATAATTAGTTTCTGATAATTCTAAATATACACTACAAGGTTCTTTTATTTTTAATTCACCAATATTACGCACTATCGTTACATCAACTTTAGTATCTTTTTTTATTGCATTATTCTTTTTTAAAAAAGAATAAAATTCTAACTCTTCATATACTTTATTCAACTTTTCTTTATTAGTACCTTTATATTTAATATCATTAAAATCTATATTTAAGGGAACTTCTTTATAAATAGTAGCAAGTTCTTTACTCATAAAAGCTTTCTCTTTATCATTAATAAGTTTTTCTTTAACACTACCACTAATCTTATCAATAGAAGCATATACACCTTCAATACTACCATATTCTTTTAATAACTTTAAAGCAGTCTTTTCACCAATTCCCTTTACCCCTGGAATATTATCTGAAGGATCTCCTTGTAGTCCTTTTAAATCAATCATTTTAATAGGTTCGATGCCATATTCTTGATAAAAAACATCTCTATTCATTCTAATATAATCTTTAGTTTTTAAAAGTTTTACATCGACATCAGGCGCAATTAACTGAAGTAAATCTTTATCACTACTAATAATAGTAGCATCATAATCATCATCAATTGTTATTTTATTAGAAATAGTTCCAATAATATCATCTGCTTCATAATTATCTATTTCTAAATAAGTAATACCCATGTTTTTAAGAATATCTTTTGCGATAGGAAATTGCTTTATTAATTCATCAGGAACCGCCATTCTGCCCTCTTTATATTCTTTAAACTTATCGTGTCTAAAAGTTTTACCTTTATCTAAAGCTACCACTATATATTCTGGTTTTTCTTCCTTAATTATTTTATTCATCATATTAACAAAACCAAATAATGCATTGGTAGGAAACCCCTTACTATTTTTCATCATATTACCAGTATAAGCAGTTGCATAGTAACTTCTAAATAATAAGTTATTACCATCAATTAATATTACTTTTTTCATTAATATCACCTTATTTTTTATTTTTTATTTGCCAAATTATTACTCAATAAATATATTATACCATAATAAAAGCAGAAATTTATTCTGCTTTGACATAAAATTATATTACCCTGTTTTTAACACTAACACAGCACCGCGCTTATTAATAGTTCCAGGAAATTCTAAAACAGTAGACTCTCTACCTTCAACAATTTGCTTAGATTTACAAATATTATCTTCTGATTCTTTATAACCATATGTATAAATTAAATCAATTTGACCATCTTCTTCAGTTATATTAAAGAAATTTTCAACTATATATCCAATCGAAACCTCTTCATATTCATTATCTAAATAGACAAGAACATTAGACAATAAAATCAAATCATATTTTAATCCTTTTAAAGATTCTGTTATTTTTCTAACATCTTTAACATAAAAATCAAATTCGTTATCAAATAATTACTTTTTATCTAACCTTATCTTATGTACAGTATTTTTCCCGTATTTATTATTAATATTATCTAAAACTTCTTGTAATTCATTAACCTTACCGGATTCAACATCAAATAATGACAACTGAGATTCAATATTTTCACTAAAACTACTAAGTTTAACCCCAATAAGTCTTATTGGATTTCCATTCCATAACATATTAAAAATATCAATAACATATTTAAAAATTTCATCTTCAGTATTAAATTGTCTATTATATTTTTTTTGTTTTCTTTTAACAGAAAAATCATAATATTTTATATAAACTGATACCACTGAACAATATTTTCTTTGCCTCCTAAGATTAAAACTGACATCACTAGTAAGTTTTCCTAATATATTATATAATTCATCTTTATCAATGGTGTCAAAAGGAAGAGTAACTTCTTTACTAAGACTAGTATCAATAACTTTATGTTCACCCACTATGTTATTATTAATACCATTAGCGGCTTCCCATAAATATAATCCTTGTTTTTTAAACCTTTTTATAAGCGTTGATTTATCATAATTTGCTAAATCACCGATTGTTTTTATATTCATGTTTTCTAAAACTTCACATGTTTTTTTACCACAACCAAACAAATCTTTTATAGGTAAAGGGAACATCTTAGTTTCAATTTCATTCAAAAACAATGTATGAACTTTATTTGGTTTTTCAAAATCACTAGCCATTTTAGCTAATACCTTATTATTTCCAATTCCAATGTTAACAGTAAATCCATACTTCTCATAAATTTTATCTTTAAGTTTTTTAGCAAATTTTATTGGCTCCCCATATAATTTACTAACTGGGCCATATTCTATAAAACACTCATCAATGGAAAACTTTTCAAAATCTGGGATATATGAATTTATTAAACTATGAAACTTATTACTCATATCATTATAAAGTTTATAATCAGGTTCAACAACTATTAAGTCTTTACATTTTTTTAGAGCCATATATATCGGTTCAGGTGTTTTTATTCCTAATTTTTTAGCAGGTATAGAAGCCGCTAATACAATACCATGTCGTTTACTATTTTTATATCCAATAATAGAAGGAAGCGTTCTTATATCAAGAGCACTTCCTTTATTTAATAAATTAACAGCGGACCACGAAAGAAAAGCACTATTAACATCTATATGCATAACAATTCTTTCCATATTATCACCAACTTTTATAATTTAGTTAAATATTTAAAATAAACTTAATTGACTAGATTCAGGCATACCATTGAGTATTCCCATTATTCTCATTTTATCAATAAGAGTAGTAGACAATTTAGCTCTTTTTTGAAGATCTTCTATTGAAACAAAATTTGATTTTGCTCTTTCACTAACTATTTTATTAGCAACTGTATCTCCTAGTCCATCTATTGTCCTAAATGGTGGTATTAATGTCTCATTATCTTCATCAATAACAAAATGCATATTATCAGATTTATATAAATCAATATTACCAAATTTAAAACCACGAGCCGTTGCCTCTAAAGCAACTTCTAAGACTGTAAGAATAGCTTGTTCTTTATTAGTGGCATCATAACCCTTGTTTTGAATTTCAAATATTCTTTGTTTTATAGCATCGTACCCTTTAATCATTGTTTCTATATCAAAGTCATAACATCTAACACCAAAGAAAGCAGCATAGTAATAAATAGGATGATAAACTTTAAACCAAGCAACTCGATAAGCCATCATAACATAAGCAACTGCATGAGCTTTAGGAAATAAATATTCTATTGTTTCACAATGATCTATAAACCAATCAGGTAACACGTCTTTAAATTGTAAAAGTTCATTATGTAACGGTATCCACCTTGCATCTTGCATCTTTGCATTTTGTGATCTATATGACTTTCTAATATATTCAGTTATTTTAAATGCCATAACTTTATCCATACCATATTTTACAAGCATAAAAATTAATTCTTCTCTATATCCCACTATTTCATTAAATTTAGCTTTTTTATTTACTAAAAGTTCTTTCCCATTCCCAGCCCATATTCCAGTTCCATGTGCCAGCCCACAAACTTTAACTATTTCTTCAAAAGTCTTTGGTTTGATCTCTTCTAACATCTTTATCGCAAACTTAGTACCAAATTCAGGAATCCCTAAAGTTCCTGTAACAGTATCTATTTGTTCTGGTGTCACACCCAAAACATCAGGGGAATTAAATATTGATAACACTTTAGAATCATCAAAAGGAATAGAATTTATTTCAATTCCTGATAAATCTCCTAAAACTTTTAACATAGTCGGATCATCATGTCCTAAAATGTCTAATTTCAAAACATTATCATGAATAGCATGGAAATCAAAATGCGTTGTGTACCAGGATGATTTACTATCATCAGCGGGATACTGATAAGGTGTAAAATCAAAAACATCCATATAACTTGGTATGACAATTATTCCCCCAGGATGTTGTCCAGTAGTTCTTTTAGCACCCGTAACCCCTTGAGCTAGTCTTTCTATTTCAGCATTACGCATTATAACATTTTTTTCTTCACAATAGCCCTTAACAAACCCATAGGCTGTTTTAGTAGCTACTGTTCCAATTGTTCCAGCTCTAAAGACATTTTTTTCACCAAATAAAACCTTTGTATAATCATGAGCATTGGCTTGATCTATTGAAGAAAAATTTAAATCTATATCAGGAACTTTTTCTGCATCCCATCCTAAAAAAGATGAAAAAGGAATATCTTGTCCTTCTTTTTGCATCGGAATTTTACACTCCTCACAAACATAGTCTGGTAAATCATAACTACTCTTATAATCTGAACTAAATGTCTTACCATCTTTTTCAAAAATAGATTTTTTACATTTTGGACACAAATAATGAGGAGGTAAAGGATTTACTTCGGTAATACCCATCATTGTTGCGACTAAACTTGATCCAACTGAACCTCTTGAACCAACAAAGTATCCATCATCATTACTCTTTTTAACCAATTTTTGGGCTATTAAATATAAAACTGAATAACCATTATTAATAACACCACTCAATTCTTTTTCAAGTCTTTCTTCAATTAAAAAAGGTAATTTTTCTCCATACTTTTCATGAGCCTTTTTCCAAACCATTTCTTTTGTAAGCTTATCGGAATTTTCTATAATTGGTGTGTATAATTTATCTTTAATTACTTGGATTTCTTCTATCATATTAGCTACTTTATTAGGATTAGTAACCACTATTTCAAAAGCCTTCTCTTCTTCTAAAAAATTAAAATCAGTAAGCATTTCTTCTGTAGTACGAAAATGACAACTAGGAATTTCAGTAATACCTTTCCTATTTAATGGATGCCGACCTCCGCCAGGCACTTTCTGATTAATAATTACTTCTCTATATACTTTATCTTTTCTATCCAAATGATGAACATCCCCAGTAGCACAAACAGGCTTATCTGCCGTTTCTGCAACCCTTATAATCTTTTCTATATTAGCTTTTAATTCATCTTCATTTTCAAAATCTCCTGATTGAATCAAATGATTATATACTTCTAAAGGTTGTACCTCAATATAATCATAAAAACTCATTATATTAATAAGTTCTTCATCAGATTTACTACGGGCTTCATTAAATATTTCCCCATTTGCACAAGCGCTTCCTATTAATAAACCTTCTCTTCTTTTTTCTATTTCACTTTTTAAAATACGTGCATTCTTATAAAAATATTTAGTATTAGCATAAGATACTAATTTAAATAAATTTCTTAATCCTTTATTATTTTGAACTAATAAAACAATATGATAACCATTACCAATCTTATGTAAATCTTCTCTATTAATCAAATTTTTTAAATCACTTATTTTTGTCACATTATTATCTATTAATTTCTTCATCATTTTATGAAATACTAAAGCGGTAGCTTCGGCATCATATTCCCCTCTATGATGAAATCCTTCATTAAAAGTTACACCATATCTTTTAGTAATATAAGAAAGACCATGTCTACCAGCCCCTGAATCTAAAGTTCTACTTAATTGCAAGGTGTCAATCAAAGTGTTTTTATATTCCCCTAGACTATATTTTTTATAACCCATTTCTAAAAATGATGCATCAAATTTAGCATTATGCGCTACCATAGGACTATCCCCAGCCCACTCAATAAAGCTTTTTAAAACAACTTCCTCACTATCTTTTCCTTTTAAATCTTTATTAGTGATACCTGTTATCTCAGTTATCTTTTTGGGAAGTTCTCTTCCTGGATTTATAAGTTTAGAAAACCGATCAATAATTTCGCCATTACATATTTTTACAGCCCCTATTTCAATTATAGAGTCCCCTCCGCCGGCATTAAATCCAGTAGTTTCAAAATCAAACACTACATAAGTGTTACTAATTAAATCTTCATCTGTTTCCCTAACTACAATATCTATTTCATCATTTATCATCACTAATTCTGCGCCATATAAAATTTTTATATCTTTAGCACTATTATAAGCCACAGGAAAAGATTGAACGCCATGATGATCAGTAATAGCTATTGCTTTATGGCCCCAATCCTTAGCTCTCTTTATTAAATCTTTTACATCTATCAAGCCATCCATTTGACTCATAAAAGTATGAGCATGCAATTCTACTCTTTTTTCTTTTGATTCATCTTTTATTTTTTCTTTTCTTATGTAATTAATATCACTAGCCATTAATACAATATCTTTCGCATAAGCATCATTTTTTGTATATCCCGCGATTCTTAACCATTTACCATCACTTAAAATGGCACTTAACCTATTAAATTCTTCTCCTTTAGGGAATATTTTTACATATATACTATCAGTATAATCAGTAACCTTTAAGGTAATGATTTTTGTATTACTTTTACTTGATTCAAAAAAATCAACCGCAAAAACATAACCTTCTACTATTACATTATTACCTTCAGTTACTAAATCCTTTATATTAGTTATTTTCCCTTTTATGTTTCTTCCATAAATAAGACTATTATCTACCTCTTTAATTTTACCTAGATCTTTAGTTAAATCCTTAGTAATTTCATTTTTAATCTCTTTTTTCACATTTTCACTTTTTTCTTTGTTTATTATTATTTCAACATCAATATCTTTAAAGCCGATATAATGAAACATAGTTTCTATTTCTTTTTTATACTTATCCAACTTATTAAATTCAACTTTATTATGAGTTTCTATTATTAATTTACTATCTTCTAATACTACTTCCCTATCTTCAAATAGAGAAAGCATTTTTGATTTTTTCTTTAATTTTTGAATTGTATATTTGAAATAATCATTAACAAAACTATAATCTATATTTTCCGCTTCTATAAACAAATAACTTTTCTTAATATTATCAAAAGTATTATTTAATAATATTAAGAACCTATCATATATTTCTACTGGTAATAATTCTGTATTTTTAATAATAAAACACCAACTATCATCAGATGTATTAACCATAACCTTTTTTAATTTAGCATCTTTCAAATAATCTTGGTAATCTTTTTCTAAATTTATCTTTATAAATAAGTCTTTTAATTTATCCTGCATACTATCACCCATCTTATTAACTTTAGTATAACAAAAAGAAAGGGTATAATAAATACCCTTTCTTAATTTTAAAAATAAACTTCTTACTTTATTTCTACTACTTTCATAAAATTAGTATGTTTTACTTCACCTAAAGGAAGCCCCCCTGTAATTATCATTCTATCTCCGACATCTAAACTAAAAAACTTTTGAGCTTCTTGTTCAGCATTATAAATAATATCATCAGTGTTAAAAAATATATTAACGATAACAGGATATATTCCCCAATTTAAGGATAAACTTCTAGCCGTTTCTTGATTAGGGGTTGTGGCAATAACTGGGCATATAGGTCGCATACGACTAAGTTTCCGAGCTGTATATCCGGAAAAGGTAGCTGCTACAATTACTTTTGCTTTTAAATGATACGCACTATCTACCACCCCACTTGCTACTGCACAAGTAATATCTTGTTTTTCCTTTACCGTCTTAGCAAAAAAATCTAAATAATTTATTTCTTCTTCTGCACTTTCTGCTATTTTACTCATTGCCGAAACAGCTTCTACTGGATATTCGCCAATAGTTGTTTCTCCACTTAACATTATCGCATCAGTTCCATCTAAAACAGCATTATATACATCACTTACTTCTGCTCTACTAGGTCTTGGATTATCTTGCATCGTAAGAAGCATTTGTGTTGCAACAATACTTATTTTATTTAATTTATGACATTTTTCAAGAATATCTTTTTGGATACCAGGTAATTTTTCCATTGGCATTTCAACACCTAAATCACCTCTTGCTACCATTACACCATCACTTACTTTTATAATACTATCTATTTCTTCTACACCATTTGCATTTTCAATTTTTGCAATGATTTGTATATGATTATTATTTTTAGCAATTAATAAATCACTAACTTCCAAAACATCCTCAGAACAACTAGTATATGAAAGAGCTAAAAAATCAACATCCATTTTACAAGCAAATTCAATATCTTCTTTATCCTTATTAGATAAAAAACATGTTCTAAGTTTTTTCCCTGGTACATTAACCCCTTTATTTGAAGATAATAAGCCTTCGTTCTCAACCTTACAAATAAAGCTTTCTTTGTTTTTTCTAATAACTGTAAGTTCAATTAACCCATCATCTAATAATATTTTATCTTTTATTTCAATATCATCTATTAATCCTGGATAAGTTACTGATACTCCCTCATTCGTTCCTTCTAATGGTTTCATATTTATTTTTATTTCAGAACCTGCTTCTAATCTTATTGAATTGCCTTTAATAGTACCCACTCTAATTTCAGGTCCTTTAGTATCAAGTAATATTCCTACATTAGTATTCATTTCTTCATTAAGTTCCCTTATTTTTATAACTATATCTTCTACTTCTTTTTGTGAGGAATGAGATAAATTTATCCTAACAACATTCATTCCTTCCTTTATCATATTCTTTAATATATCTTTATTATTACTAGAAGGTCCCACCGAACAAATTATCTTAGTTTTTTTCATATTATCACCTAATTATATTATATCAATATTTACATCACAATAAAAACTCTAATGTAAAATTAGAGTTTTACTTTACATTATAATAAGGTATTTTTAATATTTTAATCTTATCTATCGTTTGCGCATCTTCTCCTACTGATTTTAAATGACTATTAGCCAACGCAATAATATCTTTCCCACATTCTTTTTCAAAATGTAACCAACAGTTCATTTGTTCAGTAACTATTAACTTCCAAAAATCACTTACAAAATAATGATTCCCCTGTTTATCTTTATATGCCTTATATTGTCCATTGTTTTCCCTTCCATATTTAATAAATTGTCCTGCATAATAACCATTAGGTACAGTAATACCATTTTCAATTATGTTTTTTGTAAAAGCCATTTCTAAAAAGTTATATGAATTTGTTATTATTTCAATGTCATTACAATTAACTAAATTCATTAAATGATAACTTACTTTTTCTAGTAACATATTTACATCATTATTTTCTTCTTCTTTAATAATTTCAACCATTTTTACCACCACAATCTAAAATACTATTAACTATAAAATATATCAATCTATTACTTTAATTTTTATCGCTATTATTTGTAATTTTGCTAGTCTTCTTTCTACTTTTCCTTTTACTAAAATTACATTGCCTTTTTTTAAATCACTATAATCTTTATATAAATTAGGGAATACTGTTAAATCAATATTAGATAATTCATCACTACAACTAATAAAAGCCATTTTTTCTTTATTTTTAGTATCAATTACTTTTACTGATTCTATATAAAGTAATAAATTTATTTCTTGGTTTAAATATTTATTTAAATCAGATAAAGAGATTATATTTTTATAATTACCTTTAAATTTAGTAATTGGGTGATTACTTAAATAAAAACCAAATACTCTTTCTTCTAAACTCATTAGTTCAGTATTACTATATTCACTTATTACTTCCATTTCTGGTTTTTCTACTAAAGATTCATCTAAATTAGAAGTAAGTTCCGCATAATTTAACATATTGTCAATATTATGATGTAATGTTTTTTTGTTATATCCAAAATCACTAAAACATCCCGCATCAATTAAAGATTCAATTGTACCTTTAGTAACACTTTTACCATAAGTTCTAGAAACAAAATCAAAGATATCAGTAAATTTACTTTTATTTCTTTCTTCTAATATTATCTTACAAGCCCCTATTCCTACATTACGAATAGTAGATAAGCTAAATCTAATTCCTAAATCTTCAACCATATATTTATCCATACTTAAATTAATTGATGGTTTTAAAATATTAATATCATTTTTACGACACTCATAAATATATTCTCTTGTTTTAACTTCACTACCAATAACACTAGTTAATAAATTACTCATAAAATATTTAGGATAATGACTTTTTAAATAAGCCATTTTAAACCCTATCATTGAATATGCAACTGAATGAGAACGATTAAATCCATAATTAGCAAATTTAAAGATCAAATCATAAACCCTAGTAGCAGCTTCTTTAGCATAACCTTTTTTAATACTACGAAAGACAAATTTTTCTTTTTCTTCTCTTAAAATATCTACTTTCTTTTTACTCATAGCCCTTCTTAAAACATCTGCTTCTCCTAACGAATAACCAGCCATAACATTAGCTATTTGCATTATTTGTTCTTGATATATGATAATGCCATAAGTAGGTTTTAATATCTCTTCTAAATCATCATGAATATAAGTTATCTTTTCTTTCCCTTCTCTTCTTTTTATATAAGAGGGAATATTTCCCATTGGACCAGGTCTAAATATCGCATTACATACTACAATATCTTCAAAGTTACTAGGTTTCATCTTTTGAAGCAAGTTCATCATGCCTTTACTTTCAAACTGAAAAACTCCAATAGTATCTGCTTCTTTAAATAATTCAATAGTTTTTTTATCGTTAAAATCAATGTTATTAATATCGATATCATCGCCATTTTTTACTATGTCATTTATAATATTATTCATTGTCGCAAGATGCGTTATCCCTAAAAAGTCCATTTTTAAAAGCCCTAATTCTTCTAAATAATCCATAGAATAGCCAGTGGTTAAAACATCGTTAGTAGACTTATCTAAAGGAATAATATCATCTAATTCTACATCTGATATTATTACTCCTGCTGCATGAATAGAAGTATGTCTTGGAATACCTTCAATATGTATACTGATTTCATACATTTTTTTAAGTTCGTTAGAAGAATCTATTAACTTTCTTAAATCATTATTATTTTTATAGTTATCTGCAAGTGATATTTTTACATTATTAGGTAAGAGTTTCGCAACCTTATCTACTAATTTGATAGGTACATCTAAAATCCTCCCAACATCACGAATTGCTTGTTTCGGTCCCAATGTTCCAAAAGTAATAATTTGGGCAACTTTCTTTTTACCATACTTAGCAATTACATAATCTATTACTTGTTCCCTTTTATCATCAGGAAAATCAATATCAATATCAGGCATTGTTATTCTTTCTGGATTTAAAAACCTTTCAAATAATAAATTATATTTTAATGGATCAACATCAGTTATACCTAAACAAAATGATACTAAACTGCCGGCCGCACTACCTCTGCCTGGACCCACCAATATATTATTGTTTTTAGAATACTTAATAAAATCCCATACTACTAAAAAATAATCCGAAAACCCTAATTTATTAATAATAGATAACTCATACTTTAATCTTTCTATATAATTTTCTTTTAAGTTATTATTTAATCTTTTCTTTAAACCCCTTTTACATAAATCTATTAAATATTCATAAGAAGATAAATTAGATTGAGTTTTAAATTTTGGTAATAAGTTCTTACTATTATTAAACTCTACATTACACATATTTTTTATCTTAATAGTATTTTCAATATCAATAATAGGACTTATCTTATTTATTTCATTTAATTCTTTTAAATAGTTATCATTACCTACTAATCTATCCCTTTCTTCATCATATTTCTTACCATCTCTAATCGCATACACATAATCCAAATAAATACTATCCTTTTTTTCTAAATATAAAACATTATTAATATATACTAACTTATTTTCAAACTCTTTTAACAATTCTCTTTCTTTAGTATTTTTATATCCAAAATAAATATCTTTATAAATATCTTTTAATAAATTATATTTTTCTTTATATACACAAGGAATAACACATATTAATGATTTATTATATGTAGTTAAATCTTCAATATCTAATTCTTTAAAATTCTTCTTACTAACTAATTTAATTAAACTTTTATAACCATTATAATCTTTTGCATATAATAAAATATAAAATTCCTTTAGTTTAAGTTCTAAACCAATAATAGGTTTAATATCATTTTTCTTACACTCTTTATAAAACTCCATAACCCCATACATATTATCGTCAGTAATTGTGAGGGAGGTATATCCTAACTCTTTCGCGTGGCTTACAAACTCTTTTATATTATTTAAACTAGACAATAATGAATAACTGGTTTTTACTTGTAAAGGAACATATTTCATAAGTATACCTCCTTACTAATTTTATTTTACTATATTTTGATTTTTTTATCTATTAAAATTGACTTATCCCATAATATATGATAAATTATAAACACGTAATTAAAAGGAGGAAACTATATGTCAAAGAAAGCAACTACTAGAAAACCTTTATTTGGAAATAGAAGATCACATGCTTTAAATACTACAAAACATGCTCAAAAATTAAATATGCAAAAAGTCACTTTACCTAATGGTAAAAGTGTTATCTTAAGCGCTAGAGAAGCTAAAAAATTTAAAAAAGACGAAACAATTAAAGAATAAAACTCTTAAGTAAACTTAAGAGTTTTTTATTTCCCTTTAAATAATCTTCCTATAAATCTAATAATACAAGATAAGAAGTTAGGAATCTTTATAGTACAAAAATGCATATATTCCCTCCTCTAATAAAGTATATTTATATCAAGTAAAAAAAATAACTAATTAGTTATTTTTTAATGTATTTATTTTATCATCATAATTATAACCTCTTAATATATATGATGTTGAAACAAGAATATCAGCGCCTTGTTCTTTACATAATTTTCCTGTTTCCTCATTAATACCACCATCTACTTCAATCGAAATATTAACATTTTTTTTCATTATTTCTGATTTTAATTCTGATATTTTTTCTAAACTATCTAGTATAAAAGTTTGTCCACTAGCACCTGGTTCAACACTCATTACAAGAACTAAATCGATTTTATCTAAATAATCATATATATCTTTAATAGGGGTTTTAGGTTTTACTGATACCCCGCATTTTATTCCATAACTTTTTATTTTATCTATATATTTATTTATATCTTTTGAAAGTTCATAATGAATAGTAATTATTGAAGTATTTAATAAAGCAAACTGTTCTATCAAATGATTAGGATTATTAACCATTAAATGAACATCTAAAGGTATTTTATTATCTTTTAATAAACTTTTTATTTTAGAAAAAGACATTGATTTTGATTTCACAAAATTTCCATCCATAATATCAATATGAATATAATCAGTATTTGTATTATTTAATTTCTTTATTACTTCCTTTACATTATTTTCATACAAAACAGAGGTTGAAATCTTTACCATAATATCACATCCCATTAATAAACTTTATATAGTTATCATATCTACTCTTTAAGATAATACCTTTTTCTACCGCTTGTTTTATTAAACAATCTTTTTCCTTTAAATGCATACACCCCTTATATTTACAGTGATAGTTTTTAAATTCAATAAAATTATCTCTTATATCTTCTTTATTCATACCTTTAAAATCTAAGGCAGAAAACCCTGGAGTATCTGCCACATACCCTTTATTTGTTTCTAACAACTCAACATGTCTCGTAGTGTGTTTCCCTCTTCCTAAAGAAAGTGATATAGGATTAGTTTCTAATTGTAACTTTTTATTTAATAAATTAAGCAAAGTACTTTTCCCCACACCACTTTGACCTGTTATAACAGTTATTTTGTTTTTAAATATTTTTTTTATTCTTTTCTTTTGACTAGTAATAAAAAAAGAATAACCTATTTTTTTATAATACTTTAAGATATTTATAATATCTTTTTTTTCTTTTTTATTTAACAGATCCATCTTAGAAACATAAATAATAGGTTTAATATGATTAAATTCAATAACCACCAATAATTTATCTAATAAATTAGTAGAAAAATTTGGCTCTTTAGCGCTAATCACAATAAGAGCTTGGTCTACATTACTTATTGGTGGTCTTATTAATTCATTATAACGAGGTAAAATATTCATAATATACCCTTTATTATTATCTATAATGTTAAACTCTATAATATCCCCCACTAATGGTGTAATATTATTTTTCCAAAACTTTCCTCGAGCTTGACATTCAAATATATTATTATTACTTTCAACATAATAAAAGTCACGCATAATTTTTATAATTTTACCTTTTTCCATAATATCCCCTTTATTCAGTTGGTGTTTCTTCCTCGGTTTCGTCATCTGGTATTATCGGTTCCTTAGTTATTTTTATTTTTAAAGTAGTACCAGATATAATTTTAGTACCCGCAGTCCTACTTTGGTAAATAATAGTACCCGGCTCTTCCGCAATTGTTTCTACATATTCTTTTGTTAAAATTAAACCATATTCCTCCGCAAATGCTTCTACATCAGAAACAGACCAGGCATCTTTTACCATGTCTGGATATTCAGATACAATATCAGGAATATATAAAGTTACTGTATCCCCTTTTGTTACTTCTGTTCCTGCTTCTGGTTCTTGCCTAATAATAGAATTTTCTACTACTTCTTCATCATCTTCTGACTCTTCTTTTTCTATTAACACATTTAATTCATACAATTCTTCTAAAATAGCCTTTACCTCTATATAATTTCTTCCTGTATAATCTTCCAAAGTTATTTTAGTTGTCCCTGTTGATTCATAAAGAGTTATAACTGTTCCTTTTCTTCTTGTTCTACCAATTCCTGGTTCCGTTTTTACTATTAAACCTTCATCTACAGTATCACTAGAAATCTTTTCAGTTTTAGTTGCTACTTCAAACCCTTCTTCTTTTAATTTTTTTTCAGCTTCTACCACTGTCATTCCTGACACATCAGGAATTTTAAACTCTGGAACTTTAGTTAAAGCTGGAACTAATAAAAATATAATTAGAAATAATAAAACTAATGATCCTATAATACCACTTAAAATAATCAATGTTTTATTTATTTTCTTTTCTTCAATTGGTTTTGCAATACTACTCTCCTCCACCTTCACATCTTTAAATCTACTAGAATTTATAACTGATAACCTTTTCGTTGTTTCTAAATCTTGTTCTTCATGTTCATATAAATATTTATCTTCTTCTTTTCTTGATTCATCCAAAACTGTTTTTAAATCATTATACATTTCCATTGCATCACTATATCTATTTTGTGGATTTTTAGCAGTTGCTTTTATAATGACATTTTCAACACTTTGAGGAATATTATCATTTTGTTTTCTTACACTTGGTACTTCATCTTTTAAATGTTTAAGAGCTATTTCTACCGCATTATCACCTTTAAAAGGAATACGACCTAACAACAGTTCATACATTAAAATACCTAAAGAGTATATGTCGCTTTTTATTGTTGCCCCATTACCATTAGCCTGTTCAGGAGGAAGATAATGAACAGAACCCATAACTGAATTAGTTTGTGTTAATTGTGTACCATTTAAAGCCATCGCAATTCCAAAATCAGTTATTTTTACTCTACCATCTTCCATAATTAAAATATTTAATGGTTTTATATCACGATGAATAATATATGATTCATGCGCATGCGCTACTGCTGAAGTTAACTGTAACATTATATCAATTACTTCAGTTAAGGCAAGGGCCCCCCTTTTCTTTATTAATTCTTTTAATGTCTTACCTTCTATATATTCCATTACAATATAATAATTGCCATCATCTTCTCCTACATCATACATTTCAACAATATTGGGATGACTAAGTGAAGAAGCCGATAATGCCTCTCTTTGAAAACGACGAACAAATTTATCATCACTAGATAAATCGCCACGTAATATTTTTACTGCTACCTTACGATTTAGAATAATATCTTCAGCTAAATAAACATTAGCCATACCACCTTCACCAATCGTTTTAATAATTTGGTAGCGGTCATTAATTTTTTGCCCCTTTATCACCATAAATTAATCACCACTTTCTTTTTCTAGATACGCAATGGATATATTATCTGTTCCACCTCGGTTATTACTTTTTTTAATTAATCTTATAATCTTGTCTTCTATACTAAAATCACTGTTTAAAACTCTTTCAATTTGTTCTTTTGTAACCATTGTTGTTAATCCATCACTACAAAGCATTATAGACTGTATTTCTGTATCTACATCAAAAATATCTATTTCCACTGGATCATTAGCCCCTAATGCTTTCATTAATACATTTTTACGAGGATGCCCTTCTGCTTCTTCTTCGCTAAGTTCTCCTGTTGACACTAATAAATTAACTAAAGTATGGTCTCTTGTAACCTTATGAAGAACATTATTCTTCATTACAAAACCAGAACTATCTCCAATATTACCAAATATTAAATATTCTTTAGTAAACATACAAACAACTAATGTTGTCCCCATTCCCTTACTTTCAGGATTTTCACTAGTATACTTAAAAATATTATTATTTATTTCACTAACATTATCTTTCAACCATTTAACAGCTTCTTTTTTGCCCCCTATGGTATTTAATTTGCCAAACTCTTTGCCTAAATGAGTAACTGCTAAAGAAGATGCCACTTCGCCAGCCCTATGACCTCCCATACCATCTGCTACTGCCATTAGATATTCATCACTTATATTCTTAGTTATTATTACGCTATCTTCATTATGAGTTCTAACTTTACCTGAATCTGTCAAATAAAATGAGTTCATATTGTTCCTCCTACCATTCTGCCCTTAATTGTCCACAAGCCGCGGCTATTTCTAAACCAAACTCTCTCCTAATTGTAACATTTATTCCCCTCTTTTTTAATATATCATAAAAATGTAATATTTGTTTCTTATTAGTTCTTTTAAATTTATCATCTGTTTCATTATAAGGTATTAAATTAACATAGCAATTTATCCCTTTAAGTAGAGTACTCAATTCAATAGCACAATCATCACTATCATTAATATTCTTTAGCATAATATATTCAAAAGTAACTCTTCTATTAGTTTGATTAATATATTTTTTCACCACACTGATAAGTTTACTAATACTATACACTTTATTGATAGGCATTAATCTACTTCTAAGTTCATCATTAGATGCATGTAAACTAATAGCTAGATTAACCTGAATACCTTCTTTCATAAATTCTTCTATTTTGGGAATTATACCACAAGTTGATATTGTAATATGACGAACTCCTATATCTAACCCTTTATTATTATTTATTATTCTAATGAATTTTAATACATTATCATAATTATCAAAAGGTTCACCAATGCCCATTAATACTACATGTGATATCCTCTCTTTAATATCTCCTTCAATAAATAGTATTTGTAATATCATATCACTAGCACTTAAATTTCTAACTTTTTTCAACTTTCCACTTGCACAAAATAAACATCCCATATTACATCCTACTTGTGTTGAAATACAAATACTATTACCATAATTATGTTTCATTACTACGCTTTCTATTTTTTCTCCATCAGATAGTTCAAATAAATACTTAAATACATCATCATTACTTTGTTTTTTTATGAGTTTTATTTTTTCTAATGGTTTATCTTTTTCTAACCTCTCTATTAATTCTTTTTTTATATTAGTCATTTCTTTATAAGAGTCAATTTTCTTTTTATATAACCAATCGAAAATTTGACTAGCTATATACTTTTCTTCATTTATATTTAAAAAATATTTTTTTAGTTCTTCTAATGTGTAATTATACATAATTTTCACCTTACTTAGTAAGTATATCAAAAAAAAAAGCAAGAATAAACAAAAAAAGCCTTAAAAGCTTTTTATTTAATACTGTTTACATTACTATAATATACTTCTACCTCATATTTAGTAATATTATTATCCATACTATTAGCCAAATTAGTTATATCAAAATATATTTTATCTACATAACTTGTATTAGCATATACCTTCATAATAATATTATCAGTTTCATTATTTAATACTATATCATATTCATCACAAAACGAATTAATTGGAACATTATATGTTTGTAAAACTACGCCAGAAAAATATTTTGTTTCTTCATATAATTTGCTTTTTTTTATAAGCTCTAGTATTGAATCTATATTTAAAACATCTTTAACTTCTAAAATATAATCTTCTTCTGGGATTACCGAATAATTATCATCTTTTCTTTCTCCTTCATAATTATCTTCTTTATCACCAATATAATAATTAACTTTATATTTATAATTATTATTCATTAAAGGTGTATATTTAGAATATGTTATTTGTCCATAATCATAAGTATCTGTATTATTATTTTCATTATTATTGATTTGATCTTCTGTTGTTTTACTGTCTCCTAAACTACCCATATAAATAAATACTAATATAAAAAACAATACATATAATCCCAAAGTAAGCCCTGCTTTTTTTCTTTTATCTTTAAGCATTTCTTTTATATTAAATTTATTTTTTTCATTACTAGGATTAGTTTCATTCATATTATCACCTACTACAATTTTACTATATATTTAACATTTTTCCAATTAAAAAGTCATATTTGCCTTTGCCATTCAAATAATCTTTTACTTTCATTTTATTTTTACCTTCTGGTTGTATTTTAGTAAGTACTATATTTCTATCTTTTGTCTTTATCACAATGCCATCTTTTATTATATCAACTATTTCTCCTGCTTTACCTTTATATTCTTTCTCTAATATGTATGAATCCCATACCTTAAATACTTTATTATTTAATATGAAATAGGTACCTGGAAATGGATTAAATGCCCTAATATGATTATATACTTCTAATGCAGTCTTAGTAAAATATAATCTTTCTTCTTCTCTCTTTACATTCCATGCATATGTTACTTCATCTTCATTCTGTTTTATTCTTTTGTTAGTACCTTCAATAATATCTGGAAGCGTCTTTAATAATAAATTCTTTCCTAATGTACTTAATTTATCATGTAAACTTCCACCAATATCATTATCTTCTATCTTAATACTTTCTTGACTTATAATATCTCCACTATCCATTTTTTCACTCACACACATAATAGTAATACCTGTTTCTTTATGTCCATATTGTATAGCCCTATGAATTGGAGCCCCTCCTCTAAGTTTAGGAAGAAGTGAAGCATGAACATTAATACAGCCATATTTAGGATAATCTAATACTTCGTTTGGAATAATTTGACCATAAGCACAAGTAATTATAATATCAGGATTTAACTCTAATATATCTTTATAGTCTTCTTTTATTTTTATTGGTTGAAATATCTTTATATTATGTTTTAATGCTATTTCTTTTACTTTAGAAAACAATATTTCTTTCTTTCTTCCAACTTCTTTATCAGGTTGTGTAACAACCCCTACTACATTATATTTTTCTATTAAAGCTTCTAATATAGGTTCACAAAATACAGGTGTTCCCATAAATACTATTTTCATATTATCACCTCTATATCTTAATAGGATTAATATCTATTTCAATTGATACCTTTCTATTATCTTTATAATGTTCTAAAATATCTTTTAATACTTTTTCTAGTTTTAAATCATTTCTATATTTTATTATACATTGAAATCGATAAATATGGTTAATTTTATATAAATTTGAAGTAGATGGCCCTAATACAATAGAATCATCACTTAAATTATTTCTTAGATAATCGCCTATTTTCTTACTAGAATTTAATGCCTCTTCATAGTTCTTACTTAATATTCTAATAATAGTAAGAAAATAATATGGTGAATATTTCAATTTTTTTCTAATATACATTTCTTTTTCATAAAACCCAATATAATTATTTTCTTTAGCCATTAAAATACTATAATGATCAGGATTAAAAGTTTGAATAATAACTTCTCCTTCTAAATCTCCTCTTCCTGCTCTTCCACTTACTTGATTTAATAATTGAAAAGTTCTTTCTGCACTTCTAAAGTCAGGTATATTTAAACTAGTATCACCATTAAGCACTCCCACTAGTGTTACTTTAGGAAAATCAAGACCCTTCGCAATCATTTGCGTTCCTAATAATATATTATATTTGCCTTCTTCAAAATCACTTAAAATGTTTTTATGAGATCCCTTTTTACTAGTAGTATCAACATCCATTCTTACTGGTTTAGAATAAGGAATTTGTTTTAATAGTTCCTCTTCTAATTTTTCTGTTCCAGAGCCAAAATCTTTTATATTTTTACTTTTACATCCTGGGCACATTTCTAATCTTTTTGTCCCATAACCACAATAATGGCATCTCATCATATTGCTTCTTTTATGAAATGTAAGCGTTATATCACAATTAGGACATTTATGAGTATAACCACAATCTTTACATGTAATAAATGTAGTATATCCTCTTCTATTTAATAATAGAATTACTTGTTCATCCTTTTCTAATTTCTCTTTTATTTTATCTAATAAAAGATTAGAAAAGATACCTCTATTGCCACTCTTTATTTCTTCTTTCATATCAATTATAGACACTTTAGGTAAAGAATTAGAATTCACTCTATTAGGTAAGGAAAGCAACTTATATACCCCTTTTTTTGCTCTCGCATAACTTTCCAAAGATGGAGTAGCACTTCCTAATACTATTAGGCATTTATGATAGTGACTTCTCCATGAAGCAATATCTAAAACATGATATCTTGGATTATTTTCTTGTTTATAAGTTGATGAATGTTCTTCATCAATAATAATTATTCCTATCTTTTTAAATGGCGCAAATATCGCACTTCTAGCCCCTACCACAATATCTACTTCATCTTTTTCAATTTTACGCCATTCATCATATTTTTCACCATCTCTTAAATTACTATGGAGAATAGCTACTCTTTTACCAAATCTTCCCTTAAAACGATTAACCATTTGTGGAGTCAAACTAATTTCAGGTACTAATACAATAGCTTTCTCTTTATTTTTTATAACCTCATCTATTACCTGCATATATATTTCTGTTTTACCACTACCTGTTACTCCATATAATAAATAAGTTATACTATTCTTTAAATTATTTTTTATTTCATTAAATACTTTAAGCTGATCTTTATTTAATATAAAAGAATTATATTCTTTTATATTTTCATTATCACCACGATATACCTCTTTTTTTATTTCTTTTACTAATCCTTTAGTTAATAAGGTGTTTAAACTACTAATAGCTAATTCTCTTTTATTAATGACTTTATTAGTTATTAATTTTCTTAATATTTGATTTTGTACTTCTCCTCTTCTATTGTTTTCAATATATTTTAAGATATATTCTATAGATTTATTTAAAGCTATATATTTTTCAATTTTAATACTTATTTTAGTATTCTTTTTAGCCTTTAATGCCGTAGGAAGCATTACTTGATAAGCATTTATTAAATAACATAATGTTTTATTACTGATATATTTACCAAGCTCTAATAATTCTTTATTTAATACTGGTTTATTATCAATTACATCAATAATACTTTTTAATTCATAATCATATTCTTTTTTATTATTTATACCCAAAATAAAACCCTCTACTTTTTGTTTGCCAAAAGGTACTAATACTCTTTTACCTACCTCTATTTTATCTTTTAAATTATTTGGTACAAAATAAGTGAAAGTTTTATCAATTGTTTTTGTACCAAGTTCAACAAGTACTTCTACAAACATAAGACCACCCTATCTAAAGTATAACATAAAAAAAGAAAAATTTTATTTCTCCTTTTTGTGAAAATTATTAACCATATACATGTCCACTATAACAATTTCTATCACTAAAATTTTCTTCTTTTTCATTTATATAAAATATTGGAATAAGCCTTAATTTTTTAGAAGTTTCCACAATTGTATCAATTGATTTTGGAATTATATAAAAAATACTCTTGTCAAATTCATCATCTACCTCATACCTTAAAATTAGTCTATTCCCTTTAATTAACACATCGTTACTAATGATATAGTTTAATTTTGAATGGGATGAATATTTTGATTTTATAACTCTGTCTCTATCAAAATGTGATTTATCAGCAACGACTATACAAGCATCGATAGTGGTGTTTATTTCGCTATCACCTCCATGATTTTTTATAGCACTTAAAATAACACATTTATCTCCATAAGATAAATTGAATTTATTTAGATACGACTCAGCTAAAAGAAACCCTGCATCAGCATGTCCTTTTTTACCATTAATCATACCAATATCATGAAGTAACCCTGCAATATATCCTAATTTACATGTTTTTTCATCTGATTTTAAGTCCTTAAGTAATTTTTTTGTTCGTTCAGCAACAAAAACCGCATGATCTAAATCATGATTAAACGCAATAGAGCCATTTGCTTCTGATGATTCTGCAAATTCTAAAGTTATTTTTTGTATCTTTCTCATATAATCTAAATATTCTTCATCTTGTAAAATAAATTCTATAATATCATCTAAACTTTTTTGTTCCTTTTCTTCCATATTAATACACCCACTAATAACATAGTTATTATTATTATATCATAAAAAATTCTCTTTAAAAGAGAATTTTACTTATCCAAATATTTTAGATATATCATTCCATGTTACTACTAGAAGTAATCCTATTAAAAGAACAAAACCAACTGCATGGATATAATTTTCTACTTTAGAATTTACTGGTTTTCCTTTTATCTTTTCTATAATTAAAAATAGAAGTCTACCACCATCAAAAGCTGGTATTGGGAGTAGATTAATAAAACCAATATTAATACTTAAAAAAGCTATTAAATAAAGTATGTTTTCGAATCCAGCCGCGGCACTTTCTCCAACTACATTATATATCCCAACAGGTCCACTTAACCTATTTAATCCCAAATCACCGGTTATTAAATTTTTTATTACTATAAACATAGTTTTAAATAATGAACCTGTTTTATTAACCGCATATTTTACTGCCGGGATTAACCCATATTTTTTTATGCTTTTAGGACTTATCCCAATTTTATAATAAGTTGTTTCATCTTCTGTTATTTTTTTAGGAATAATTTCATAAGATTCATTTTTCCCATTTTCTTTCTCTACTTCTAATGATAACTTATCTCCTGGTTTATATAATTCTATATATAATAATAAATCATCCCAAGATTTAACTGATTTATTATTAATTGAAATAATTGTATCTCCTTCTTCAATACCAGCCTCTACTGCCGGATATCCTTCCTCTAAACCACCTACTATTGGTTTATCAATAGGAGCTCCATAAAACAAACCTAAAACAAAAAGAAGTAGTATCGCAAAAATGAAGTTAAACATAACTCCCGCAATTACTGCCATAAATCTTTGACCCCAAGTTTTTGATTGTAATCTTTTTTCCTTAGGAATATTTTCATCCTCTTCTACCTGTTCGCCAGCCATAGAAACAAATCCCCCTAAGGGAATTAATCTAATGGAATATGTTGTTTCATCATTTTTTCTCTTTTTAGTAAATATTCTAGGTCCCATTCCTATCGCAAATTCATAAACATATATACCTGCTTTTTTCGCAAATATATAATGACCTAGTTCATGAATAAATATAGTAATACTTAGTATTAAGATAAAATATATTAAAGTCATAGTTGCCTCCTTATAAGATGCCTACAAATAAAACAAATGTTAATAAAACAAAAATAATAGAATCTAGCCGGTCAAGAATACCACCATGACCTGGCATTATATTTGAAAAATCCTTTTTGCCATAGTATCTTTTTATAGCACTAAAGATAAGATCTCCCGTTTGTCCAATAATTGATAAGAATAAAACAATAAGTATTAATAACCATATAGCAACATCAGTAGATATCATTTCATAATAAAATAAAGTACCCGCTAAAGTTCCTATTATTGAACCACCAATAATTCCTTCTATACTTTTATTAGGGGATGGAGATGCTAATAATCGATGTTTACCAATAAGCATTCCAGTCGTATAAGCATATGTATCTGTTGTTAATGTTATGAAAAGCAAGAAAATAAGATAAGTTATATCATAGTCTCTTATTAAAATTAATAAATTAAAAGCCATACCTAAAAAGAAAATTATTCCAGTTAAAAATAATGCATCTTTTACATTATATTTTTTATCATTATGATAAAAAATAAGTGGCACTAATAACATTAATAAAATACTCGCTATTACTCTATAATCAATATTTAATATAAATATATTTGAGGTTGTATTAATAATATTATTTAAAAGAAAAAATAATAAACCTATATAAGCAAACATCTGAACTAATATAGGGAACTTTTCTTTTTTATCAACCATATCTATTAATTCTTTCATCCCAAAAAAAGCTATTAATACTACTGTGAGATTATATATATTGCCCCCTATTATTATTACAGGGATTATTATACCTAATGCAACTACAGCACTTATTATTCTTTGTTTTGTTTCATCCTTTGATTTCATTTTATCCTCCAACCTTCAGCAGCATATTATTACTATCATTATTATATTACACTAATTAAATTATTACAAATAAAAAGAGCTGTTTTATAATTCATCTAAAACTTTTCTAATCTATCTATTGATAACTCAGAACTTAAAACATTTATTACACCATAATCATTACAATTCAATGTAACATAATAATCATATTTACGATATCCTCTATATTTTATAATTACATAAGAATTAGTACCACTACAATCACCACTACCAAAAGGATCAGCAATCATCTCTAATAATTGTTCTTCAAATAATTGGTCTAAAGTTACCATTGAAGTCCCATCTACTTCTTGAGGTCTTCTACCTAGATATAACGTATAATAAGATTCTGCGCTTTTAGCCATTATTCTTGCATTATCTATTAAAGCTTCTTTCTTATTGTTTTGAATTAAATGAAGCACCTCAGGAATAGCAATTATAAATATTGCTCCCAATATAACAAAAACTGCTAATACCTCTATTAAAGTAAATCCTTTATAATTCATATTATCACCTATATTCTATAAGATATTATACTAGAATAACTAATATTTATCAATTTATTAAGTAAAAAAGGAACTAAATAGTTCCTAAAACGAATCAATATTTATTCTTACTCTTTGATGATTAATATAACCACTAGCTTGAACTAAGGTTCTAATCGCATTAGCTATTTTGCCACCCTTGCCAATGACTTTACCCATATCATCAGCTGCAACCATTACCTGGATTAAAATAGTATTATCTTCATCAGTCTCAAACTTTTTTACTGAAACCGCTTCTGAATCACTAACAAGTGCCATTACTAATTGCTTAGTTAATTCAACTAAATCCATTATTTATCACCTTTTTTTAAATCGCTAAACTTTTTTATAATTCCTTCTTTACTTAGTAAATCTCTAACTGTATCTGAAGGTTTTGCTCCTGTTTTTAGCCATTTTAATACTTTTTCTTCATCTATTTTTACTTCTGCAGGTTCTGTTAATGGATTATATGTTCCTAATATTTCAATAAACCTTCCATCACGAGAACTTCTTGAATCAGCCGCAACTATACGATAAAAAGGTCTCTTTTTTGCACCCATTCTTTTTAAACGTAATTTAACTGCCATTATTATTCCTCCTTATTGCAATTATTATACTATAGCAGAAAATAAGTGTCAACTTTTTTTGTTGACACTTATATTATATGAAATTTTCTTTAACAGTTTCATCTATTTCTTTTTCGACCTCGGGAGTTACTTCCTCTTCATCAATAATTTCTTCCCATTCTTCTTCGTCCTCTTCTATACTTATTTTAACTAAAGTTTCTCCAACAACCTCAATACCAAGTTCTTTTTCAATAGAAAACTTTATTGAACCTTTTTCAATTTCAACATCGCTGCAATTTGGTTGTTTTAAAACTCTTACTATAACGTCCCGATCACTAGATAGGTCTGTTTTCTCTTTTAATTTAATATTTACTACTTCTTCATAATCAATTTTTTTCGTCACAACAGCTGTTTTACTATCATTATCATATGAATACCAAATATTAACATCATATGAACCATCTACTATTATTTTACTTCCTGTTTCCGACGCCTTAAATTTATGATTAATAACCCAACATCCTAAAACAGTTGTTGGTTCTAATTCTGTATCAATTGTATATACATTTTTAAAATATTTTTTCCCCTTACCAATAACTGCTTTGGTCACGATTTCTTTAAAAGTTGCCACTTTATCCCTCCTCACTTTAATTTATGCATTAAATGAGTAAAATGTACCTAACAAAAAAGACTAATTAAATTTTAGTCCTTTAAAATTAAATAAAATTATTTTTCTTTATTTTTGCCTAGTGCCGTAAATAAGGATGATTTTTTAGCATCTATATTTGTTAATAGAGACTCCCTTAGTTTAGGAGTGCAATAAGTTAAAACAAATTCACCTTGTGTATCTAACATATTTTCTGCAATTTCCCCTAGTTCCTCCAAAACCGCTAAAGAACTTACCTCACCATTTTTATGAACTACTCCCATTAAATCAATTGTTCTACTATAATTTTCTACCATTTCATAATATATGATATCAAAATCATCTCTCATAATGAAACCTCAATATATATTTATGTAGTAATAATAATATCATAATAAAACAAGTAATTAAATTTTTTCATTCATACTAAAATAACCAATATTTGATTAGTCATTTCAATATAATGTGTTAGATATTCTTATTATTTCATCCATATTATCATCATTAGCCATCATATTTTTATGTATCTCTCCACACTTTTGACACTTATAAATTATTTTATGAGTTTCTTTATATTTTTCAATACCAATTGGGATAAGCAGTCCCATACAATCATTACTTCTGTCCCCTGGGTTTATATCTACATGCTTAGAATATAAACAATTAGGACAATGATCTCTAGAAGTATAACCCAAAGGTTTTACTTCATAGTCACAATTATCACAAATAAAATGTTCATCAATCATTTTAAATTTTTTCACATATACCATCCAAACTAAAACTTTTAGCATCCATTACTAATACTTTTACTATTTTACCAATTAAATCTTTATTACCTTTAAAATTAATTAACTTCATAGTATCAGTATACCCCATAAGCATTCCTTCTTTTTTACTAAAACCTTCTACCAATACTTTCGCTTTCTTATTAATATATTTTTTATTATTCTCTAATGAATATTTATTTACCATTTTATTGAGTCTTTGTAGTCTTTCTCTTTTTTCTTTTGTTGAAATATTATCTTCCATTTTAGATGCAGGAGTTCCTTCCCGAGGAGAATATATAAATGTAAATGCTCCGTCAAATTTACATTTATCTACAATTTCTACTGTTTCTAAAAAATCTTCTTCTGTTTCTCCTGGAAAACCTACAATTATATCAGTGGTTATTGAAACGTTATCAATTTTTGATTTTAATTTATTGAATAACTCTAAATAATTTTCTTTTGTATATCTTCTTCCCATTAATTTTAATATCTTATTACTTCCAGATTGGATTGGGAGATGAACATAAGGCATAATATTTTCACTAGTTTTTATGACATCAATCATTTTGTCAGTAAAATCCCAGGGATGGCTTGTTATAAATCTAACTCTATCAATATCAGTCTTACTAACATCTTCTAGTAAATTAGCCAAGTTATAACTATCATATAAGTCTTTCCCATAAGCGTTAACATTTTGCCCTAACAAAGTTATTTCTTTATAACCTCTATCTTTTAAATCTTTTATTTCTTTAATAATATCCTCTTTTAATCTGCTTCTTTGTTTTCCTCTAGTATAAGGAACTATACAGTAAGTACAAAATTTATCACAACCATACATAATATTAACCCAAGCTTTAATTTTACTATCTCTATTATATGGTATTCCCTCTATTACCTCTCCTTCTTTGCTGAAGACCTCTATTTCTGTTTTTTTATTATTAAAATATTCTTCAAGGATTAAAGGTAATCTATGAATATTATGTGTACCAAAAACAATATCAATATATTTTTTCTTATTTAATATTTCGTCCATTACTATTTTTTCTTGAGGCATACATCCAGCTACTCCAATAATAATATTGGGTCTATCTTGTTTTAAATGTTTAAGTCTCCCTAACATTCCAAATACCTTATTATGAGCATTTTCTCTTATCGCACATGTATTTAAAATAATTATATCAGATTTTTCCATAATATTATTTTCCTTATATCCCATATCAGAAAGGATTGCTTTTATAGTTTCACTATCATGCTCATTCATTTGACAACCATATGTTAAAACATAATATGTTTTATTTAAACCAATATTTTTCATACTATTAGGTATTATATATTCATTTCTTATTACAGGAATATTATTTTTAGTTCTTTTCTTTGCTTCTAACATATTTGGCATATTCATATTTTCACTCCCAAAGTATTTATATTATAACAAAAAAAGAGAAAGATTTCATCTTTATCTTTACTATTTAAGAAGTAATAGTTGAGCACTTCCCATTTGTTTTCAGATACTTCTTGTTTTCTTTTAATGACTTTTTATCTTTGCCAACAACACTAGATATCCCATAATCTACAGATAGTTCATATAAAATATTCTCATAGGCCTTATTAGATTATCAATTTTTGTTATTTCTATTCTACAAGCACTCGTGGCAAAAGACATTTCTAATTGAAATTCTTGCTCTTCTGTTTTTTCAACTGTTCTACTTTTTTTCTAATTGCTTCCTTTTGCACAATTTCTGTTTCCATTTTTTTTTTAAATCATATATTTTAAGTTCAGGTTCTTCAGCCAAATTTAAACGAAATTTCTTAATTTTCTATTATTTATAGACATAATACCATTCCTTTTAAATAAATTTCACTTTATGTATATGCATTAAAATTTATATGCCAACCATTATTGGGAAATTTATACTTTTTAGTTACTTATTTCCCTTTTTCCACCCATATAAGGTCTTAATACTTCAGGAATAGTAATAGAGCCATCTTCGTTTTGATATTGCTCTACAATGGCTGGTATTAACCTACTAGTTGCAAGTCCACTAGCATTCAAAGTACATGCATATTGAAGTTTTCCTTCTTTATCTCTATACTTTGTACTATTTCTTCGAGATTGGTAATCTCTGCTATTGCTTACACTACTTACTTCAATATATCTTTCAATACTTGGAATCCAAACTTCTATATCATAAGTTCTACACATACTCTGAGCACAATCTCCAGCTGCCAATTTACTAAGTTGATAGTGTAACCCTAAACTTTGCACTAAAGTCTCAGCTTTATCTAAAAGCTCATTAAATGCCTCTTTAACATTATCTTCTGCAACATACTGAACTATTTCAACCTTATTAAATTGATGTCCTCTTATAGTTCCTCTTTCGTCCGCTCTACTACTACCAGCTTCTCTTCTAAAACATTGTGTAAACGCAAAATACTTTTTAGGAAGATCATCAATATCCATTATTTCTCCGCTATGTAAATTTACTAGCCCAGTTTCTGCTGTAGGAAGTAAAAACTTACCATCTTTATTGTTAAAACCATCTACCCAATAAACATCATCATTAAACTTAGGAAATTGACCTGCTCCAAACCCACAATCATAATTTAACATATAAGGAATCATCATAAATTGATAATTATTTCTCAAATGAAAATCAATAAAATAATTTATCAATGCCCATTCAAGTCTTGCTCCGATTCCTGTATAAATCCAGCTTCCAGTCCCCCCTAGTTTAACTCCTCTTTCATAATCAATTAATCCTAGTTTTCTACAAATTTCATCATGACTTATAAGTTTAAAATTAAATTCAGGCTTTTCTAAGTATGTTTTGACAACCTCATTATTCTCCTTTCCTCCACCTAAAATGTCATCATCTGGAGTATTGGGCAACCCTGATAAAAAATTAAATATCTTTTCTTCGAGAACACGATATTCTATCATACCATTATCAATTTCAGTACCTAAATCCTGCATATTTTTTATTATCTCATCAGCGTTACCACCATTTTTTTTAATTTCAGGCACCGTATCACTAACCTTTTTTCTTTCATAACGCAGTTCATCCAATTTTGTTCCTAGTTTTCTTTTTTCCGTGTCTAATATTAGTAATTCATCCAAATTTGGATTATCCATTCTCTTTAATAATGCTTTTTCAACTTCTTCTTTATTATTTCTAATTCTATTAATATCTATCATATTTATCACCTGAATAAATTATAACATAAATAAATTCTATATAATAGAATTTATTTATGACATAATTGCTTGAAATTTATCTTAAATTTCTTTTAACTCATCACTTACCCTATAAACGATTCTATGTTGTCTATTAATTCTTCTTTCATAATACCACCACTTTCAATTTTATTTTTAGTCCTTTTGAGCATACGTAAATAATATTGTGTTAAAAAGATAAAAACTTATAAAAAAGAGGCTATCTAGCCTCCACAATAAGTTTTATTGCTGTTCTTTCCTCACCATCTATTACTATATCAGTAAAAGCCGGTATACATATTAAATTTTTACCACTAGGTGCGACAAAACCTCTAGCAATTGCGACTGCTTTAATTGCTTGATTTAAGGCTCCGGCTCCAATCGCCTGAATTTCTACTGTCCCTTTTTCCCTAAATACATTGGCAAGAGCTCCTGCAACTGAATTAGGACTTGATTTAGATGAAACTTTAAGTGTTTCCATAATAATTCCTCCTTTTATTTTTGTGTTCATTATAAATATATGAAAGAGGAATAAAAAAAGACATAAAAATGTCTTATCTAAAGGTTGGATATGCTCCACTATTTATTTGCCATATATTTGTTGTATCCCAAGTATTAAGTCCAGTTACAGAAAGATTTTGTAAATTAGATACGCTTGTAAGGGTTCCATGATATGTAGGACTGCCATAAGGCATAGTAACAGTTGATTCTTCACTTTTATAACAATTGTTTACAGAAACACTGCTTCCATCATTACCAATAAGAATTCCTGCCCAAGCTTGGTTTGGTATAGAAACAGTCACATCTCCTGCTGCGAATATTCTGTTTAATTGTATATTGCTTACATAACCTATTCCACTACCTCCAGATGAAGTCGCATTAATATTTGCTAAACTGTAACTATCTTCAATAACACTAGTAAAATCTAATGCTCCAGAACTGATCCCAGCAATTCCTCCAACATGACTTGTTCCTACAACTTCACCTGTTACATA
This sequence comes from Bacilli bacterium, assembly GCA_041655735.1. Taxonomy (GTDB): domain Bacteria; phylum Bacillota_I; class Bacilli_A; order RF39; family UBA660; genus JBBAEV01. Next base: position 51,516 of record JBBAEV010000001.1, read on the forward strand.
TATGTTTTTTATAGTTCCGCGTGCTTCTCCTGTTAAAATACCAGTACGCATTCCACCTGTTATATTAGCATCCTCAATTCCTAGATGCTCTATTAAAGATGATGATAAAATCTCAGAAAAGAGTCCGATATAATTATCTTCAGGTCTATTTATGTATAAGTTTTTTATTATATTACCATTTCCATTAAATATTCCAGAAAAAAATTCTTCTCTATTTAGAGCAATTGGTAAAAATCCTAATTCATTTGTAAATATTTCCTTATAGACAACGTTTCTATAATCAGAATCATTTTCAAAATCTAAATCATTCATTAGAGTATAGGTTTCTGTTAAATCTTTATTTATAACAAGTAACTCCTCTATTTTTGTTATTTCAGTTGTATGTGGGTATTGTAATTCTGTATTTCCACCTAATGTTATTACCCCTGGCTCTTCTATTTTCCATATTGTTTCAATATCCCAATCTAAAACATTATTAATGAATAGTTCTGATTTAAGAAAATCATCATCAATTGAAACTGCATATGTTCTTGGAGTAGAAGTTGGATCATATAAATCATAAGAAGAACTATAACTATAAAAGCTTCTGATGATATCGGCATCTGGATCTACAGATCCTACTAAATAACCAGCATCATAGCTTCTCTGAACATCAGTTGCGGTTATATTTCCTAAGGCAAACGAATCTTTTATATTACTATCTTTACGTGCCCTTCCCATAATCCCACCAACGTGATAAGTTCCTTTTACATCGACATCTGTATAAGCATTACTAATATCTGTATAATTATAAGAATAACCAACTATTCCACCAACACTATGTTGATTCCCTTCAACAGCGCCTGTTACATATACATTTTCTATATTCCCACTATAACTAATCCCAACTATTCCACCAATATTAGTACTACCTTTTATGTCTATGTCTTCTAATCCTAATTTTCTTATTGATGGTGTATCATCAATGTTACCAAACAAACCGATATAATCGTTTTCAGGTCGATTTATATATAAATTTCTTATTACATAATTATTACCATCAAATACACCGGAAAAATAATTTTCCCAATCACTACCAATTGGTAACCACCCTTCATTCGTGGTATACGTTGCCATATTGTTAGAATCTTCATAACTGTTATTATTATTAAAATCTAAATCATTCATTAATATATAATTACCAGCCAAAGCATTTCTAATATTATTTAAATCTTCTATCTTATATATTCCTGTATATCCTTCTGGTACTTCTGTTAAATGATTACCAGATAATTCTTCCCCAAATCCTGGAGTTACATAATTATCTCCACACATTAAAGAAGGATTATATTCATACTTTTTTGAACTTATTTTTTTTATAGTAATTTTCCCTGTACATTCTGTTTTTTTATCTTGAGGATCTTTTATTGTTTCGATAAAATTAGCCCCTATTAAATGAGTAAGCGTTATTTCTTTTTCTTCATCTATTTTCTTTGGTAATTCATTAGGTCTGGATGCGAAATAATTTTGTGCTGCTTTTACCATTAATTTTTCTTGAATTTCATAAGCATTCATGCGCGAATTTTGTATTATATTAGCTATTCTTGGTATCGCAATTATTAGTATAATTGCGAGTACTACTATTACTGCAAGTAACTCTATTAAGGTGAAACCTTTTCTAATTTTTTTTCTTTGTTTTTTCATTTATTCCTCCTACTATGTATTAATATTATAACACAAAAAAAGAGTTATAAACTCTTTATTTGGCTTCTTCATTTGCTCTTGTTTCTCTAACCACTGTTATTTTAATAGTGCCCGGATATTTCATTTCTTTTTCTATTTTTTCTTTTATATCTCTAGCTACTTTATGACTAGTTGAATCATCTACTTCTTCAGGTTTAACAATTACTCTAATTTCTCTTCCAGCTTGCATTGCATATGATTTATCTACGCCTTTAATTTCATTTGCAATATTTTCTAATTGTTCTAATCTTTTTATGTAATTTTCTAATGAATCACTTCTAGCACCGGGTCTTGATGCAGAAAGAGCATCAGCTATTGCTACTAATACCGAAATAACACTAGTTGCTTCTTTATCGCCATGATGAGATGCAATCGAATTAATAACAACTTCTTTTTCACCATATTTTTTAGCTAAATCTTCACCTATTTCAATGTGACTTCCTTCTACTTCATGATCAATAGATTTACCTATATCATGTAATAACCCAGCTCTTTTCGCTAAATTTACATCTTCGCCTATTTCTGAAGCCATAATACCAGCCAAATGCCCAACTTCTTTCGAATGATTTAAAGCATTTTGACCATAACTCGTTCTAAAATGAAGTTTACCTAACATCTTAATAAGTTCAGAATCCATTTTAGTTATAGCAAGTTCAAATAAAGATTCTTCACCATATTCTTTTATCTTGTTATTGATTTCTTTACTTGTTTTATCATACAATTCTTCAATTCTACCTGGATGAATACGGCCATCTTTAATTAAAATCTCTAAGGTTTGTCTAGCTATTTCTCTCCTTAATGGATCAAAACTAGATAAAACTACTGCTTCTGGAGTATCATCAACTATAAGATCAACACCAGTAATAGCTTCAATAGTTCTAATATTCCTTCCTTCTCTACCAATAATACGACCTTTCATTTCATCACTAGGTAGTGTTACAACTGTAACAGTTTGTTCATTAGCAACATCTGATGCATATCTTTGCATTGCTTCTACTAGTAGATTTTTTGCAATCTTATCCACATTTAATTTTGCTTCATTTTCTCTTTCTTTAATATACTCTGCTATTTCCTTAGTCATTTGACCTTCAACACGTTCCATAACTAAATCATGAGCTTGTTTCCTTGAGAAACCAGAAACTTTTTCTAACAATGTTAATTGTTTTTGCATAATTTCTTCGATTTTTACTTCCTTTTTTTGGATATCTTTTTGTTTTTCAATTATATTATTTTCTTTTACTTCTAAAGCTTGTTCACGATTTTGAATAGTCTGATCCCTACGATCAATAATTCCTTCACGTTGGATCAATCTATCCTCAGAACCTTTTATTTCTTGTTTTCTTTCCTTTATTTCTTTATCGAATTCCATTTTTAATTTATGTTGTTCTTCTTTGGTTTCTAAAATTGATTCTCTTTTTATTTTTTCAGCTTCTTTTTTAGCTTTTTCCAAAATGTTTTCAATTTTATTATCCATATTTCTTCTTTTAATATAATTAAAAATAACAGTTAAAAATATTCCTAAAAATATTCCAAATATTGAAAGTAAAACGGAGATATATACAGGCATTTCCATAATAACACCTCCATTTACTATTTTTTATATATGTTAAATTCTTTGACTAGAATTATAACACCTATACTCATTGTAAGAGAGTGAACATTTTCTGTCAAGAAAAGAACATAAATTTATATGTTCTTATTTTGTTTTTATCCCAATATTATTGTATTCTCTAACTTTTTTTTCTAATTCTTCTCTTAAAGCTATATTTTCTAATAATATGGCTTTTATATTTTCTTTACCCTGGCCTAATCTTTCACCTTTATATCCATACCAAGCACCACTTTTTTCAAGTATTCCAGCGTCTACCGCCAAATCAATAATTTCGCCTTCTCTGCTTACTCCACGACCATAAATGATATCAACAATGGCTTTTTTAAATGGTGGTGCGACTTTATTTTTAACAACTTTAATAGTAGTCACATTACCAATCAAGTTATCGCCCATTTTTAACTGTTCATTACGTCTTACATCTAATCTAATAGTTGAATAAAATTTTAAAGCTCTACCCCCTGGAGTAGTTTCTGGATTGCCAAAAATAATTCCTACCTTTTCTCTTAGCTGATTAATAAATATAACAATTGTATTTGTTTTACTAATAGTTCCAGATAATTTACGAAGTGCTTGTGACATAAGTCTAGCCTGTACACCAATATGACTATCTCCCATTTCACCATCTATTTCAGCTTGTGGCACTAATGCTGCTACTGAATCAATCACAATAATATTCAAAGCCTTACTTTTTACTAAAGCATCACATATTTCTAAAGCTTGTTCTCCTGTGTCTGGTTGTGAAAGTAATAATTCATCAGTATTAACCCCTAGATTTCTCGCATATACTGGATCTAATGCATGCTCTGCATCAATAAATGCTGCTTGACCTCCTTGTTTTTGTACTTCAGCTATTGCATGTAAAGCAAATGTCGTTTTTCCGCTTGATTCTGGACCATATATTTCAATAATACGTCCCTTTGGATAGCCCCCTACTCCTAATGCTATATCAAGCATTATTGATCCACTAGAAAAAACCTCAATTTCTCTATTATTATTTTCTCCCAATCTCATTATGGCACCTTTACCAAATTGTTTTTCAATATCATTTAATACTTGATCAAGCTCTTTATTTATAATCTTTTTTTTCGTCATATTTCATATCCTCCTCTAATTAATTACATATTTATTGTACCTTATTTAAAAATAAATATCAATAGAAAAACGAACATTTGTTTGTGGTTTTTGTAAAGGCATTAACTACCAAAATAGAAAAACCCTATGTTCAAATAAGGTTTTTTATATTTATTATTAATAATAAAATTCAATATTATTTTTTTTCCACAAAATATTTTTTATGATCATTATAATATTGTATTCCAGATATAACCGCAAGAACAGCAGCTAATACTAATAAGAAATCTGCAACTCTTAAATTAAATATTTCGAATGGCAAATTATAAAATAATGTTAATACTATCCCAACCATTAAACAAGCTGCCTTTATTTTCCCCATCATACTAGCTGCGACTACTTCTCCTTTATTACCAGCCACCATTTTTATCGCATTAGTAATACTATCTCTAACTACTACAATTACAGTTATAATTGGTGAAATAAACCCTTGAGCTGAAAGTATTATTAAAACTGAATTTACTAAAACTTTATCTGCTATTGAATCTAATACTTTACCAAAATCAGTTACTAAATTATATTTCCTCGCAATACGGCCATCAAACCAATCAGTAAGAGAAGCTAATATAAATAAGACCCCTGAAATAATATATCGTAAATCAACATAAATACCGCTTACAATATATTTTGGAAAGGTTAACCCAATAGTGTGAAATGGAAATATTAATATAATTATTATTAATAATGATAAAAGCAATCTAAGTACTGTTAATTTATTCGGTAAATTCATATTTCTCATTTTATCTCTCCTATACTACTTCTTTATATATTATATTTGCTTCATCTTTATTAAACGCATCTGTTCCATACATACTCACAATAATATAACCAATTACTATTATTAATAATCCAATTATTATATAAATTACCTTAGCAGGTATTTTCATTTTCTTTTCCTTATTTAAGGTATAAGGAGATATTATTTTTTTCGATTCTTCTTTCTTTTCTTTCTTTGCTTTTTCAATATCATTAATTGGTATCTTTGATGTATAATCAAATAAAAACTCATTAAATTCATCAACTAATTTTTCATAGTTAAGGCCCAAATACTTGGCATATTCTCTAATAAAATATTTCAAATAAAAAACATCTTTAAAAGCCTTTATATTACCCTCTTCAATATTTTCTATTTGTGAAACTCTAAGTTTTAAATCTTCAGCGGCTTCTTCGATAGTAACACCATTACTCTCTCTCGCTTCTTTTAATTTTTGGCCTATTTCTTTCATAAAATAAACACCTCTGTATTATATTATATACTTAAATAAAAAGTTTGTAAATTAATTATTGTTCTACTACAGAATACCTTCTATTATTAATACTATAATATCCAAGTCTTTTTTGTGGTGCATTTTCTATCACTATTTTTTTGCCATCTATTATAACATCAGGACAACCATTATAAGGCCTTCCAAAATGACAATTAAGTTTAACTGTTTCTTCCTCAGCACTTGAAATTATAATTTTATCAATATTTGGACATTGTCTATAACGAAAACCATCAACTAAAGTTTTTAGGCCTGATACAGATAATTTTGTTAAATTTGGACAATCATCTATAAAAAAATTACCTAATTTTACTATTTCTCCCGTTATTTCAATTTCTTGAAGGAAAAACAAATTTATAACCGAGAAATCTTGTAACACAACATTGTCTCCTGTTATTATAATTTTTTTATATTCATTACAATCTGGAAAATTACTATAATCAACCTTTACTCCTTTCAATATATTTCCTTCGGGATTACTAAGGTTAATTATAAGATTTGGTTCTATTTCTTCGAAATAATGTTCCACTTTACTCCTTCTCTAAGATATATTTAAATTATGAAACACATCTTAAATATACTATGATTTAAAATAATTGTAAATAAAAATACTAATAATAGTATCTTAATACAACATAATTAACTACCCCTTTTATAAAGGGACCTTCATATTAATAGCTGTAATGTTTTTATTTCATCAGGAAAATTTAATTTAGGAACACCTAGAAAACTAGATTTTAAATGTATCCTTTCATTTCAAACATTATTTAAGTATATTTCTCCATTATTGGTCTAAGGTGCATCAATGATTTCCATTTTTATTCTTCGCTCCTAATAGAAACGAGTAATTATAATTCTATCACTTTTTTATGCTTTGCTAAATAATTATTTATTTGACTTTTTATATCAAATGATTATAATAATACGCATTAAAAGGAGAATCTAAATGTTAAGGATAGCAAAGGAAACTGGAAACAACGATTATTATTTATTTAATCCCGAAGAAGGGTATATTTTAACATTACAGGATAATCGCGAAACCGTCGGAGATCTTTATTTTAGTTTTAAAAGGTTTGAAAGAAAAGAACCTGTCGTCATAAATAAAAATGATGAATTTAAAATAATAGTAAATCATTCTGAGCCACTATTTTCATTTATTGACAAACTTTTTGATAGTAGCACTAAATCAAAGAACAATAATTATTTTGATAGTAAAAACAATACTTTAACACATTTTGATGAAAATGAGATTCGTGATTTAGCCAATATATTTAAAATACAGAAAACCAAAAATAACATTTCTATAACTTATATCAAGAAAAATGATACACCATTTCATGATTCAATAAGAATCATTTGTTTAAGAGGATCTAAAGATAATCCCGGCTTAGCTTACGCTCTTTGCGACCTTATCGATAATATAAAAGCATTTAAAGACACCGCTTTAGTTACAGATTCTTATAGAGAAATGATGAAATTAATGCTTAATGAAGAAAAAACATCAGAAATGATATATGAATAAAAAAGACTCTAAATAGAGTCTTCTTAACATTAATATTCTATAAGCCATGTTCTGTAATTGACAAACATTTATCTATGAAATTCATCTTCTAATCAGTTCAATTCCCTATAGAAGTGCCCCTACCAAATTTGGGTTTCTCGCTCGTGGGGTTTATCACGTTCCACTCCCTTTATTTCTAAAAGGCATCGTCACTTTGACACTTTTACATTCTACTAAAACCATATTAAAAACTTAGGTTTATTCGAAAGCCGTTAACATAAGTTACCTTAGGTTATTTTTTCCCTAAGCACGAACACTACTATCAATCGCAGATAGTGCGAGCATGGACTTTCCTCTACATTATTCATGCAGCGTTTGTCCGAATATTAATCATCATTTCCATAAACTACTTTTTCAAGTTCAGAAATTCTTCTTAGTAAATCAAGATTAGTTATTTCTTTTTCTCCTTGTTGTTTAGCTAATTCTATTTTCATTCTAAGATTTCTAATCTCATTTTTAAGATTAACATTTTCTTCAATTAGTTCCTTTTTTTCAGCTTCTACTTTTTTTACTATTCTGATAAATGCTTCATAATCCTTCATAATAGTATCTAAATACTTATCTACTTCTGGTAAACGATATCCCCTAGTATCAATTTTAAATTCTTTACTTAAGATATCTTCAGGTGTAAGTACTATTTGTTCTAAATACATTTCACTCACCTCGCCCTTACACCTATATTTTCGCAAAAAAATGACAAAAAGTCAATTTTATTTTAAGTTTTGTTCTTTTTAAACAAAATTCCTTCTTTAGTTTGTTTTACTGTTTGATGTGCTGTAATCGCAAGTCCAGCAGAAATCAACCCTTCTACTATTGTTTCGGCACTAAATCCTGAAATAAACATATTAAAAACAATTCCTAGAAGCATTAATATCCATAAAATTATCCAATTTGGAATAGAAGGAGTATGCTTCAAAACCATCCCTATCACAATCAATCCAGCACTCACCAACAGCATCCCAGAAGATATATCAACTTTTTCTAAAAACGTATCCATATTATCACCCATTAAATAATATGTAAATATAATAATATTTATTTATATTATTTCTTAATAAATAATATTAATTTAATATATCTTAAATCATCAAACATTTCCTCAAATACATTATTAATAAAAAGACTTTTCATAATATATTCTCCTTTCAAAAGCATTCTATCATATCTTATAATTACTTTCATTTAATTCGACAATACGTATATAAAAAAGACATGATAAATTATGGAAATAAAAAGGTTTTTATAGTATAATTATTAAAGGTGGTTATATGATATATCAAAACAAAATAAAAAAACAAATTGATAAAAAGGATAATTATGCTAATAGAGGTATGAGTCTAGAAGATGATATTAATATAACTAATGAATATTATTTAATAAATGATATTGCAGTTATTTATAAAAAACCGACACCAATAAAAATAACTAAAGTAGATTATCCATCGCGAAATAAGGCAAAAATAAAAGAGGCTTTTTTTAAATTACCATCAACTACTGATTATAATGGGGTGTACAAAGGAAAATATATTGATTTTGAAGCTAAACAAACAAATTCTAAAACTTCTTTTCCTTTAGATAATATTCACAAACATCAAATTGAACACATAAAAAAAGTAATTAGTCATGGTGGTATTGCTTTTTTAATAATTAGATTTTGTTTATTAAATAAAACATTTATTTATATGGGAAAAGATTTACTGAATTATTTAGAAAAAGAAAAAAGAAAATCAATTCCATTAAATGAATTTAAAGAAAAAGGTTATGAAATAAAAATAAAGTATAATCCAAGAATAGATTATTTAAATATTCTTGAAAAATATATGGAGGTATAAAAATGGCACGTAAAAGAAAAAGTAAATTAAATCTTAAAAATAAGAAAATTAAACTTACAATTGCTATTATAGGAGCTTCAATTTTAACTTTATTAGTAATTACTTTAGGATGGTTCTGGAGTATTTTATTACTAGGAATAATTGTTTTAATACCATTAATATTAAAATCTAGTAATAAAATTAAAAATGTATTTAAAAAACCCAAACATACAAAAAGAAAAAGTAAAAATCATAGAAATAAGAAAAAGAAAAAAAGAACACTAAAAATAGTTTTATTAATAATGTTATTTTTAGGTCTTATTGGATTATTAAGTGTTATTGGAGTAATGATATATGTTGCATCTACTTCTCCAGAATTTGATCCAAACAATTTATATACAAAAGAAACTACCATTATATATGATAGCGAAAACAATGTTATCGCAGAATTAGGATTAGAAAAAAGAGAAAATATTAGTTTTAATAAACTTCCTCAAGTATTAATAGACGCGATTATCGCAACTGAAGATTCAAGATTCTATCAACACAATGGTTTTGATTTACCTCGTTTTTCTAAAGCAACCATGGGTCAATTAACTGGTAATAGTGAAGCTGGTGGTGGTTCCACCTTAACAATGCAGGTTGTTAAAAACGCATTTACTTCATTTGATCAAACAATAGTCCGTAAACTAACTGATATATATATGGCTATATTTAAATTGGAAAAAAATTATACTAAAGAAGAGATAATTGAATTCTATGTTAACACTCCATATCTTGGTGGTGGATCTTATGGTGTTCAACAAGCATCACGTACATATTTTGATAAGTCAGTATCAGAATTAAACTTAGCGGAAGCAGCTTTAATTGCGGGCCTCTTTCAATCTCCAGGAGCTTACGATCCATTTTTGTATCCAGATAAAGCAGAAAACAGAAGAGGAACTGTTTTATACCTAATGAAAAGACATGGCTATATTACTCAAGAACAATATGACATAGCTAAAGCTATCACCATTACTGATATGATTAAAGGGCAAAAAAATAAATCTTTAGAATATCAAGGATATATTGATGTAGTTATCGACGAAGTCATTAAAAAATCAAATGAAGAATATAATCCATATGACACATCAATGGAAATATATACTAATATGGTTAAATCTAAACAAGATCATGCTAATAAAATTATAAATGGTGAAGCATATAAATTCCGTAATGATACTATTCAAACTGGTTTTGCGGTTACGGAAACTAAAACAGGAAAGGTCGTAGCTATTGGCGCCGGACGTAATAGGGATGGCGAAAGAAAATGGAACTATGCAACTATGATCAAAAGGCAACCAGGCTCAACAGCTAAACCATTATTTGATTATGGACCAGCTTTTGAATTCAGTAACTGGTCCCCAGCTACTCCCGTTTTAGATGAACCAACTACTTATAGTGATGGTAAACCAATAAATAACGCTGATGGTAAATATTTTGGATTAATAACAGCTCGTCAAGCTTTAAAAGGTTCAAGAAATATTCCAGCATTAAATACTTTTAAACAAATGGATAATAAGAGTATTGTGGCTTTTGTTACTAGTTTAGGGATTAAACCAGAAATATCAAATGACAAAGTTCATGAAGCTCATGCTATTGGAGGTTTCAATGGTGTGTCTCCACTAGAAATGGCTGGTGCTTACTCTGCTTTTTCAAATGGTGGATATTATATTCAACCATATACTGTTTCAAAAATAGTCTTAAAAGAAACTGGTGAAACAATTGAATATAAACCTCAAAAAGAAAGAGTAATGAAAGACACTACTGCTTTTCTAATAACCGATATATTAAAAGGAAAAAGCATAAACGGAGTCCCTGTTTCTCATAAAACTGGAACTAGTAATCTTGATAGCAAGAGAGAAAAAGAACTTGGCCTTCCAGCTAATACTGTACCCGATGCTTGGGTAGTTGGATATAGTCCTGATTATGCTATCGCTATGTGGTATGGTTATGACGAAACAACTAAAGAACATTATATGACTACATCAGTTGCTTGGTCTGATAGAATGCCATTATTTAATGCTATCGCTAAAGGCATTATTAAAAAAGCAGAAGCAACTAAATTTCCTGGATGTAAAAATGTACATCGAGTAACCATAGAAAAAGAAACAATTCCTGCGATGCTTCCTAGTCAATTCACTCCTGATGATATGAAATTTTCTGATTATTTTATCAAAGGAACTGAGCCAGTAGAAGTTTCTCCTCGTTATTCTCAATTTGATGATGTCGCAAATTTAGACGGAGAATATAACAGTAGTTCAAACCAAGTAACTTTAACATGGAATGAAATTGATCTTCCAAATCACTTAACCACTGATTATTTAGATAATTATTATGCAAATGCATATGGTAAATTCAAAGATAAATATTTAACTAGTCGTTTAAATTATGATAAAAATAAAATGGGTATTATTGGTTATAATATTTATTCAAAAAATAAAACAACAGGAGCTTTAACTTTATTAGGTTTTACTACTAATAATTCATATACTTATACTGTTTCCAGTAGTATTAATTCTATAACCTATGTGGTTAAAACAGCATATTCAAAATATAAAAATAATCAAAGTAATGGTAGTGAAATAACCTTATCAATTGAAAATAATATATATTTTAATATAAGTTTAAATGGTAGTAAAAACATCCTTGTTCCTATAGGATCAAAGTATGAGGATAATGGATTTGAATATACTGTATTAGATGATGGGATTAATGTAACAGAATCAGCTTCTACTGCTGAATATACAATCCTTCCAAATAAAAGTACTGTATCTGGTATTGCTGTTGATACTAGCGTTACTGGCCTATATGTTATTAAATACATCGTTAGTTATGGTGGGCAATCTGAAAAAATTGAAAGAAATGTTACAGTACAATAAAAGACAAGAATAATTAATTCTTGTCTTTTTCATTACATATATCTTTTAATAAACAATTATTGCATTCTGGCTTTTTAGCCTTACAATGGTATCTTCCAAATAAAACCATTTGATGATGCACCTTAGACCAATATTTTTTATCAATAATTTTCATCAATTTTTTTTCTATTTTAAATTCGTTGTCACTTTTTAAAACTAACCCTAATCTCTTACTGACTCTTTTAACATGAGTATCAACTGCAATACTAGGTTCTTTAAATAGAACACTAGTTACCACATTAGCTGTTTTTATTCCAATACCCTTTAATTTCATTAACTCTTTTTTATCATTAGGAACTATTCCTTTATACTTTATAATCAAATCCTGTGCTATTTCTTTTATATAATAAGCTTTACGATTATAAGTTCCAATTGCCCTAATTATTTTTTTAATATCCTTTTCATCTGCCCTATTTAAATCTTTTAAAGTAGGATACCTTATAAAAAGCTTATTAGTAACTGAATTAACCCTTCTATCAGTTGTTTGAGCACTAAGCATTACCGCTATTAATAATTCATAATCCTTATTATAATTAAGCTCTGTAGCTGGATTTGGAAATTTAGAATCTAATACTGTTAGTAATAACGCTACTTTTTTATTCATCATCCTCTAACCAATTATAATCAAATAATTCAACTTCCTGTTTTTTATTATATTCTTTTTTATAATCTTGTATTTTTTTAACAGTATCCAAACCTTTTTTTTGCCATTCATATAAAATTTTATCAATATAACGTAAATTAGAAACATGATTATATGAAGCCTCTTTTAATCCCTCTAATATTATTTCTTCAGCAAAATTATCAGAAAACCATCCTCCTATAATTTCATATTCCATTGGTGATAAAGTTCTTCCAAATTCCTTTTCAAACTTTTCATAAATACCATTGCTACTCTCTTCTTTCTTTTCTTCACCAATCATCATAATTGATAACTTTTCATAAAAAGGAGCTAAATCTAAATACTCTTCCATAATTCCTTTATTATTTTTTTCAACTTTTATATTAATTAACTTTTTATTACTTAATCTTTCTATTAAACTTAAAATATCACTTTTATTTAGATTTATTTTCTCACTTAACAAGGCTACGTCATATATAAATTTATCTCCTTCATTAATAAGTCCTAAAAATAAGATAAATTCCTCATCTTCTAATCCTAAGGCTTTATAATTACTTAATAAAAAACTAGGAATCACAATATTTCCTTTTTTTAATGCATTTATTAAATTATTTGTTTTCACTAAACCACCTACTTCTCTATAGTTATTACTTTTATATTTTTTCCATCAATCGCATCATAATAATAATACATATAATTATCTTTATTATTAACTTTCACTTCATAGATAAATCCATCATCATACCCAAACACCATCTCATAATTATTAGTAAATTTCTTCTTTATATTTTTTTCATCATATAAATCATTTATTTTTATTTCATCAATAACTTTTTCATTTTCATCTATTATAGCATACCACTCTACATTATTCACTTCAAATTCAACTACAAAATAAGTATTATTTCCATAATAATAACTTATATTATTTATTTTATCATAATTTAAAGAAAGATTATCATTTAATTTATTAAACACCTCTACGGTATTTTCATTACCCTTTTTTACTATATTAAATATTAATAAAAAGACAATAACTAAGATTATTAAAATAATAACTAAGATTTTCTTCATAGTATCACCTAGTATTATTATACCTGTTAAAACGATATAAATAAAACACTTTTATTAAAGTGTTTTATTTATATTTATTTATTACAAATTTTTTTATTTCTTTTTCATCATTATTTAGTTCTTTTAATATTATTTTCTTTTCTATTTCTTCTATTAAATCTTTAATCCAAACTCCTTTTTCTTTATTTAATTCTTTACATATATTATCAATATCAATTAATATGTTTTTTTTACTTTTTATTGGCAAAGACATATAATAATTAACTAATTTTTTAGTATTTTTTCCTTTTATTTTAGAAGCTAATTGAAAAATATATAATCCATAATTATATAACGTAAAAATATCTAACTTCATATTCAAAACTTCTCTTATTTTAGATATTAAATCTCTTTCTGTTTTCTTAAAAGGCCATTTGAAAATATCAATATTTAATTGAGCCCATATTCCTAACATATCATTAGTAATAGTAATGTTTTTCACATTAGATATCCCTAATAATTTATCAATATTATACTTACATAATAAATCTAAGCCATATTTTACATTGCTGCTAATAAACATATGATTAAGTTCATATTTAATACGAGTATAAGATAATTTTTTTATTAATGAGCTATACTTCATAATAGCTTTTTCTGTTTCTTCTTCAAGAGTAAAATCAAGTACTGTCGCAAAACGAATAGCCCTAAGAATTCTAAGACTATCTTCTGATAGTTTTTGGTTGGGATCTCCTACTACTCTTATTAATTTGTTATTAATATCGTTAATACCATTAAATTTATCAATAATAGTACCATCTTTATCCATACACAACGTATTAATAGTAAAATCACGGCGTTTTAAATCTTCATCTAAAGAATTAATGTACTTTATTTCTACAGGGTTCCTATTATTTTCATACTTTATTTCTTTTCTAAAAGTAGTTATTTCAAAATCTATTCCTTTATACCTAAGACTAACTGAGCCATATTCCTTACTATCTAATTTTACATTATTAAACATTCTTTGAATTTCCATTGGCTTAGCATTAGTACATATATCCACATCAATAGATTCTCTATTTAAATATATATCACGAACAAAGCCTCCTACTATATAGGCCTTATAACCATTATCTTCTATTATTTTTAATAACTCTTTAGATATTTCTAACATATATCCTCCTACCTACCCAAAAAAAAAGCCTTAGGCTTCTTTTTTTGATTAGTTAACCGCGTCTTTTAATGCGCTTCCAGCTTTGAATCCAACTGCTGTTCTAGCTGGGATCTTAACTTCTGCGCCTGTTTGTGGGTTACGTCCCATACGTGCAGCTCTCTTACTAGTTTTAAATGTTCCAAAACCCACTAGAGATACTTTGTTACCTTTCTTTAAAGATCCTGTTACTGCACCTACAAATGCATCTAATGCACGAGTTGCGTCAGCTTTTGTTAGTCCAGCTTGTGTTGCCATAGCTTCTACTAATTCTGCTTTGTTCATTTTTTTCACCTCTCCAAAGATTTTCTATAAACATAACACATAGTATGTTTACAAATAATACGATATCACTTTTAACCAGTAAAATCAAGCAAATTGGTGAAAAATACCTAAAAAATGGCTATTTATAGCCATTTTTTATAAGATAATCGCAATTAATCCACCAGAACCCTTATTTATTATCTTACCTAATGTCTTTTGTAGTTTATATCTTACATTATCAGGCATTAACGATAATTTTGCTTGTATACCTTCTTGTACTATTACATCTAAACTTCTACCAAATATTTCTGACTTCCATATATTATTAGGTTCTGCTTCATAATCTTTCATTAAATAATTCATTAATTCTTTGCTTTGAAGTTCACTACCTATAATAGGTTCAAATGTACTTTCTACATCAACCCTTATCATATGTATAGAAGGTGCGACTGCTTTTAACTTAACTCCATATCTACTACCTTGTCTTATTATTTCTGGGGTGTCTAATTTCATATCAGAAAGTGTTGGTGTAGCTATTCCATATCCTGCCTGTTTTACCATCTTTAAAGCACCCTTAATTTGATCATATTCATATTTAGCTTCATTATACTCTTGAAATAAATTAAGTAGTTCTGCCCTATTTTCTACATTAATACCAATAATATCTTTTAACACTTCATTATATAAATGATTAGGTGCATACAAATTAATTGTTACTTCTCCTGTTGCGGTATTAATATCTGATAAAATTGCTTTTGTAATATATTCTGAATCATTAAAATGATTAGTAATAGTTTCAACATCTCTTAATTTGTCTATTTCTACTACACTTTCTTTTATCTTTTCTATATATATTTTTTTAAGCCAATGATTATGATTTAATACCGCAATCCATTCTGGCATATTAACATTTACTTCTAACACTGGAAATTCAAATAAAGCCTCTCTTAAAATATTAAAAATATCTCTTTCTCCCATTTGTTCAATACTAATTGGAAGAACTGGTACATTATGTTTTTCTTTTAATTCTTCAGCTAATTGTTCTGTATCAGGCATCATAGGATGAGCACTATTTAAAAGTACTATAAATGGTTTCCCTATTTCTTTTAATTCACTAATTACCCTATCTTCTGCTTCTCTATAATCCATTCTAGGTATTTCTCCTATTGAACCATCAGTAGTAACCACTATTCCTATTGTTGAATGATCTTTAATAACTTTTTCAGTACCAAGTTCTGCAGCCTCTATAAAAGGAATATCTTCATCATACCAGGGAGTAGTTGCGAAATAGATACCTAATCTCAACTTTCCCTTTAAATACCTGGAATTGTTGAGGTATCCCTATCACTCACGCAAAGCATACCCCCAGTCTATGTAAAAGAGATACCCTTAGGGTTTTAAATAATTGAAATCCTTTATATTATAGTGAATTTCAATCTTTTCT
The DNA here is from genome assembly GCA_041655735.1 of Bacilli bacterium. Classification (GTDB taxonomy): domain Bacteria; phylum Bacillota_I; class Bacilli_A; order RF39; family UBA660; genus JBBAEV01. Next base: position 68,174 of record JBBAEV010000001.1, read on the forward strand.
TCTTTTGTTATATTTATTTTTTTAATTATTTTATTCATCATTTCCTGTGTTGGATTTTCTATATTCAGAAAAGCAGTTACAATTTCTTTATAATCTATTGCTTCATCATTTGATTTTAATAAGTCTGCTTTTTCTTTTTCGTAATTCGTTATTTTCTTTTTTAACGATTCTATTTCATCATTAGAAGTTTTACATACTCTTACAAACATTTCATTATTTATTATTCCATTACATTTATCTTCATACAAACTATCTAATTTAGTTTCTAATTTTTTTATTTTTAGTTTGGCATCAGATATCCTATTGATAATCTCTTTTGTAGGATCAATGTAATTATCTCTTAGCATTTTTTCAAATGCCTCACTATCCAAATACAATAAACTTATTTCTTTTATTTTAGAAAATATAGTTTTTTCTAACTTAGTATAGGAAATATAATGAGAAAAACAAAAGCCATGTTTACTAAATTTTCTATATGTAGTACAGTTCATTGTAATACGATCTCTTTTTCTGTCATAGCTTATATACATTCTTGCTCCACAATCCTTACAATATACTAAATTAGCAAGTGCGTACTCCACATTTCTTCTATCAGGAGAATATGTGTTATATCTTTTCTTAATTTCTTGAGCCAGTTCAAATGTCCGAATATCAATTATTGGTTCATGAGAATTTTCTTTAATAATCCACTCAGATTCTGGTGTCACTCTTCTCTTTTTAGTTTTATAACTAATATTTTGACTTGTATGTTGAATTAAGCAACCTGTATAAGTTTTATTCTTTATTATATTTGATATAGATGTATGTTTCCATATATGAGGTCTATCAGCTTTTTCTAATCTACCAGCCATACATTTAGCCATTACTGGAGTAGGAACTTCATCACGAGTTAGCATTTCAGCAATCTCGCTACTACTATACCCACTTATATATAAATCAAATATCTTTTTTACTACTGGTGCTGTTTCTGGATTAGGAATTAATATATGTTTATTTTGTGGACTTTTCATATACCCATAACAGGATGTACTACCAAGAAATAAGCCTTCTTTCTTTTTTGCAATTAATGAGCTTCTTACTTTTTTTGAAATGTCTTTAGCATACATATCGTTCATACTTAACTTAAACGGCATCATATCACTACCAGAAGTTTCTTTAAAGGTATCGACATCATCATTTATTGCTATATACCTAATATTATGTTCTGGAAAATATCTCTCGACATACATTCCTGTATCAATGTAATCACGACCAAGTCTTGATAAGTCTTTAGTAATTACACAATTTATTATTCCTTTTTCAATATCAGCTATAAGTCTTTTAAATGATGGTCTATTAAAGTTTCCACCAGAATATCCATCATCAACATATTCATTAACTGCCTCTATTCCATTTGCTAATAAATAACCTTTAATAAGACTTCTTTGATTAGAAATACTTTCACTTTCCAAATCATCGCCATCTTCTCTAGATAAACGAATATACAATCCAACTTTGTAATTTTTTGTATCAATTGTAAATACCATTATACTCCTTTCCCAATGATACATTTCTTACAAAACTTTGCAAGTAAATTATATCATTGTATTTAATATTTCGCAAATATTCTTAATATTTATCTGAATAAAAATCTCTTTTCATAATAAGAAAACAAACAAGATAATAAAACTTCTCTTAAAGTTAAACCATCTTCATCGAATATTTCGATTGTTTCATACATCTCATCTCATCTACCTTTCGTTTAATTGTATTTATCTAATTTAATAATATGTAAAAAAAGAATGACAAAATTTTTATCATTCTTTTTTCATATATTAAAAAACTGAATTTTTATGTATATTAATATTTGTTTTTTCTTCTTGACAAATAAGTTCTATATAAAATTTATCAGAACTTAAATTATTAATTCTGTCAGTATCATCACCACTAAGAATATTTTCGACTATAATCTTACAATACATTATTGAATTTTCTAATGGATATGATATTTCATATTTTTGTTCATTTAATATATAAGTAATTTCTTTCTC
>JBBAEV010000002.1:0-54592 GCA_041655735.1 Bacilli bacterium
TTATGTCTATGTTATAATACTTTATATGAGTGTAGGTGTTTTATATGAAAAGAAGTGAAGTAGATATTAATAAAATTACTCCTATGATGAAACAATATCTAGAGATAAAAGAAAACTATGAAGATGTTATCTTATTTTTTCGTTTGGGAGATTTTTATGAAATGTTTTTTGAAGATGGGGAAATTGCCTCTCGTGAATTAGAAATAGCTTTAACTGGTAAAAACGCAGGATTAGATGAAAGAATACCAATGTGTGGTATTCCTTATCATGCTGCTAATGTATATATAGATAAGTTAATTGAAAAAGGCTATAAAGTAGGTATTTGTGAACAAATAGAAGATCCTAAAGATGCAAAAGGGATTGTAAAAAGAGATGTTATTCAAATAATTACTGCGGGTACTGTTATGAATACTGATTCTTTAAAGGAAAATGAAAACAATTTTATAGGTAATATTGTTGATTTTAAACATGCTTATGGTATTAGTTATACTGATATATCAACCGGTGAATTTAATTGCTTATTAGTTGATCACAATAATACTAAAATAACTACAGAGATATTAAGTTTAGGTATTAAAGAATTAATTGTAACGCCTAATGTTGATATTAAGATAATAGATTTATTAAAGAATCATTTTAGTATTCAAGTTACTATTTATGATAATTTCGATGAAAATAATGAATATAAACATTTATATGAACATTTAGAAGATATTCGTTATATAAAAACTATTAATCATCTATTATCTTATTTATTAGAGACTCAAAAAAGAAGGCTTACGCATCTTCAAAAAGTAAATATAAAAGAGGATAAAAATTATTTAAAGATGGATATTCATACAAAAAGGAATCTAGAACTTACTGAGACAACCAGATTAAAACAAAGAAATTATTCATTATTATGGCTTTTAGATAAGACAAAAACCGCAATGGGGTCTAGAATGCTTAAAAAATGGATTGAAAATCCATTAATAGATATAAAAGAAATAAACAATAGATATGATATCGTAGAAACATTGTTAAATGAATTCATTTTAAAAGAAGAATTAAAAGAATTATTAGAAAGAGTATATGATTTAGAAAGACTAAGTGCAAAAGTAGCTTATGGTAATGCCAATGCTAGAGATTTACTTCAATTAAACCAATCTATATCAGTGTTTCCTGAAATAAATAAAATATTAAAGAGTTTAAAACACAAAAAAAAGGTAGAAGAATTAACTAAGTTATTAATTCTATTAGAAGATAGCATTTATGAAAATCCTCCAATTGGCTTAAAAGAAGGATATATAATAAAAGAAGGATATAATAAAGATCTTGATGAATTAAAAGAGGCTCGTAAAGGTGGGAAAGACTTTATATCAAAATTAGAAAAAAGGGAAAAAGAAAAAACCGGTATTAAAAACTTAAAAGTAGGATTTAATAAAGTATTTGGGTACTATATTGAAATAAGCAAAGGAAACTTATCATTAATTAATGATAGTACTGGCTATATTAGGAAACAAACTTTAGCTAATTGTGAAAGATTTATAACTGAAGAGTTAAAAGAAAAAGAGGATCTTATTTTAGGCGCTGAAGAAAAGATAATTAATTTAGAATATAATTTATTTATTGAAATAAGAGATGAAGTAAAAAAATATATATCTATATTACAAGATAATGCTAAAGTTATCTCAGAAATAGATATTTTATGTTCTTTCGCAACCGTTACGGAAACTAATAATTATATAAGACCTAAGCTTATAGAAGAAAGAAAAATAGATATAAAAGATAATAGGCATCCAGTTGTAGAAAAAGTAATGACTGAAGAATTTGTTTCTAATAATGTTATTATGGATGAAAAAACTAATATACTATTAATAACAGGACCTAATATGGCAGGTAAATCAACATATATGAGACAGCTCGCAATAACTATTATTATGGCACAAATAGGTTGTTTTGTACCCGCTTCTAAAGCCACTTTAACTATCTTTGACAAAATATTTACAAGAATTGGTGCAAGTGATGATTTAGTTAGTGGAGAATCAACCTTTATGGTAGAAATGACAGAGGCTAATTATGCAATTTTAAATGCAACCCCCAATAGTTTAATTCTATTTGATGAATTAGGAAGAGGAACCGCAACTTATGATGGTATGGCTTTAGCCTATGCGATAATTGAATATATTCATGAAAATATCAAATGTAAAACACTATTTTCAACCCATTATCATGAATTGACTGAACTAGGGGAAAATCTTACTAACCTAAAAAACATCCATGTCAGTGCTTATGAAGAAGATGGTGATATCACTTTTCTTCATAAAATAGAAGAAGGTTCTGTTGATAAAAGTTATGGCATTCATGTCGCTAAACTTGCTAATCTACCAATTTCATTAATAAAAAGGGCTAATCAAATATTAAAAGTATATGAAAACAAAGGCAATAAAAGAGAAAAAAGCATTCAAATATCTATTCCTTTTGAAGAAAAAACAAAATTAGATGATAGTAATATTATAAAGGAGTTAAAAAAAATAAACCCATTAGAAATAACTCCATTAGAGGCATTAAATAAATTGTATGAATTAAAAGAAGTAGTAGAGGAGGTGAATTAATGGATGTATTAAAAAAAGAAAATTGGTGGATATGGTTACTTTTATATGTTTTTGCGGGAAGCGTTCCTACGTATGTGTTGGGTGCTCTTTTAGGTGTTTATAAAAAAGATGCATGGTATGCTAAATGGCAAAACTGGTTAATAGGTTTTTTGTTCTTCATTTTTCCTGTAATAATTATGTTTACTGTTTTTAGTATTCAAATAACCATAGAAGTAGCCAAAAAATTAAAAGTTCCAAATGAAGGCTTATATGCAAATCCTACTATTTGGATATTAGGATTTATAATTCCTATCATTGGATGGTTAGGACTTGGAATATTATCAATATATATAATTATCTACATATTAATTAATTTATATAATGGTAAAGGTGAAAAATATATAAAAGATTAGGAAACTAATCTTTTTTATTAAATTGTGGTAAAAACAACAAATTTGGTTGAAATAAAATATAATTTATGATAACATATCTTTTCATTAAGGAGATGTATTATGTGATGAACCAACATTATAATAGATTCAAAGAATATAAAAATTTAAAACCCGAGTCTAATCAAGAAGAAAACTATTACAAGAAAGATACAATGCAGGACTTGAATTAGGAAGGAAAAGAGAAGCAAAGCGTATAGCAAAAGAAAAAGATTTTGAAATTCTTGAAATGAGAAGAAAAAGTTTTGAACAATATCTTTTAAATTGTGTTCCCAAAAGCGAAAGAAAGCGATTAATGAAACTATATAATACTTATTATTCTGGAATGTATATAAAGACTATGAATTTTTTTCAAGAATTAACAAAATGTAATAATGATAATGGAATATTGGTTATTATAAGTGAATATAAAAAACACTTTGTTGAGGTATCAAATAATTTTAGTCCAAAAGGATTAGTTAGACATTATGATAATATAATATCTATGTTTTCATTCGCATCAAATGAAGATGATAAAAAGAGAGAATATGGAAAATATGTATACAATTAAAAGATATAATGAATTAAATATTCATTATATCTTTTTATACTATGAACAATAGTCAATGATGTGAAACCAAAAAATTAAGAAGAGAAAGAAAGTAATTCAATCCTTTTTTGAATAGGAGTAAGAAAATTAAGAGTAAACATAGGAGTGTTGTTAGAGCGATTAAGATATAATTTAGCTTGATATCTAAGGTCATCTAAAGAATAAAATTTAAGGAATTCATAAAATCTTTTATTGTCATTTCTGTGAGATCTTTCAACTTTACCATTATGTCTAGGAGTTCTAGGTCTAATGGTTTGATGAAGAATATGTTCTTTGCGACAAAGAAGAGTAAATAAATGATCTTTATTGGTTTTATGATTAAAAGTAAATTCAAAACCATTATCAGTTTGAACGATTTCGGGTTTATAACTAAAATAATTAAAACAACGATATAAGAAATCTATAGAATTATGAGAATTACGTTCTTCATAGTGATAAATAAATCTTTCTCTAGAAGCTTCATCAATACAGGTATATTGATAGAAATGAATATCTTCAGGTAAAGAAGAAGCTTTACAGAAGTCAGGAACGTATTTAGTATCTATCTGCCATTTAATACCTATATTAGAAGGGGTATCATAGGGTTTGGGTTTATATTTGTTTTTAACGTATATTTGTTTTTTATAATAGCCTAATCGTTTCATAACACGATATAAAGAAACAGGATGCCTAGAATAACCTTTCTTAATTCTAAGACTACCATATAGTTCAAGAAAAGTGAGGTTGGGAGATCTTCTTAGAAAATCAGATATCCACTTTAGTTCTAAAGGAGTATGAGAATTAGGATGAGGAGAGAGAGGTTTATGGGATTTATCTAATAAGGACTCTTTAGAAGCATCAAAACGATTATTCCATCTGGATAAAGAAGCTTTAGAGATATGATACTTACGACAAATATAAGAAGATTTATAACCATTTCTATATAATTTAACAGCATTTAATCTAGTTTGAAATTCATGTGGTAAATAACGCGAATCATGTGATATAATATTCATGTGATTCAATCCTTTCTATATTGTTTTGGTTAATTCAATTATAAAGGTTGAATCACTTTTTGTATAGAAATCGTTTCACATCAATTGTATCGTAACAATATTCATTATATCTTTTTATACTATTCCTATATAATCTTATACATGTTATAATATAATTGGTGGTAATATGAGACTAATTAAAGTAATGGATCAAATGTTAGCCAATAAAATTGCAGCTGGAGAAGTAGTAGAAAAATGTGCTTCTGTAGTTAAAGAATTAGTAGAAAATAGTATAGATGCAGGTAGTACTGAAATAAAAATAGAATTAGAAGAAGCAGGTACAAAGAGAATAAAAGTAACTGATAATGGTAGTGGTATGGATAGAGATGATGCAATACTTGCTTTTTATAGACATGCAACTAGTAAAATAATTAATGAAAACGATTTATATCATATTAGTACTTTAGGATTTAGAGGGGAAGCTTTACCTTCTATTGCGTCTGTTAGTGAGATTACATTAAAAACAAGTACTGGATCAATAGGTACTATTGTTGAACTACAAGGTGGTAAAATAATTAACACTAAAAATGGCGATGCTAGAAGAGGTACTATTATATCAGTAGATAATCTTTTTTATAATACTCCCGCTCGTTTAAAATATATGAATAGTTTATATAGTGAACTTGCTAGTGTTACTGATTATGTAAACAAAATAGCGTTATCTCGTCCTGATATTAAAATAACTTTAAAAAATAATGACAAAGTATTATTAAACACTGATGGTAGTAATAATTTGTTGAAAGTTATTATGGATATATATGGTGTTGAAGTAGCAAAAAAAATGATTAAATTAATAGGTAAAAATGATGATTTTAGAATATATGGTTATGTCTCATATCCTGAAATAACTAGATCAAATCGTAATCATATTACTTTGATTGTAAATAAAAGAGTAGTTAGAAATTATGAAATCATTAAAACTATTAATGATGCTTATCATACATATAAGTCAGAAGATAGGTACCCAATAGTAGTATTAAATATAGAAGTAGATTCTTCTTTATTAGATGTTAATATTCATCCGGCTAAATTAGAAGTGAAATTTAGTAAAATAGAAAGTCTTAAATCATTAATAACAGAAAATATAGAAAAATTATTAACTACTGAATCATTAATACCAGAAATAAAAGAAGAAGCCCCTAAAAACTATGAAGAAATTTCTTTTAACTTGGGTAGAGAGACGGTAAGAGAAGAAACAATGGTGTTTTCTGCTCCTATCAATAAAGAAAAAGAAATAAAAGAAGAAGAAAATAAAGAAAGATTTCCTGAATTATATCCAATTGGTAGTATTCATGGGACATATATTGTTTGTCAAAATGAAGATGGTATGTATATTCTTGATCAACATGCCGCTAAAGAAAGAATAAACTACGAAAAATATACGAAAGAACTATCAATTGCAAGAAACGAATCAAAAGAGATGCTAATTCCTATAACAATAGAATTTCCTAAAAATGAATATATTATATTAAAAGAGAATTTAGATATATTAAAAGAACTTAATTTTGAAGTAGAAGAGTTTGGAATAAATACTTTAATAGTAAAAGCTCATCCATTTTGGCTTCCTATTGGTTATGAAGAACAAGCAATTCGTCGTATTATGGAAATAGTAATAGATAAAGAAGATTTTGATTTAAGTAAGTTTAATGAAAAGATTGCGACTACTTTAAGTTGTAAGCTATCAGTAAAGGCAAATGAATATATTTCTATTGAAGAAATGGAAAAATTAATCAATGATTTAAAAATATGTAATAATCCATTTACTTGCCCTCACGGAAGACCTACAGTGATTTATTATTCAACATATGAACTTGAAAAAATGTTTAAAAGAGTAATGTGATTTGACAAATTATGGTAAAAGTATTAGTATAATAATTCTTATAGGGAGGATAGAATAGAAATGTCATATTCTGATGATAGAACAAGTGCTAATACGGCAGCACTACAAAAAGTTGCTGATACAGTAATATCCGAAGGAGTAAACCAAAGACTTCATGATTGTGCTACTAGAGATATTACCTCAAGTAATGGATTTATTAATCTTTTAACCAATGGTGTTGAATACATTGCTGAAGGAATATTGTTTTGGTTGGGATTATATAATCCTGCTGAAGAAGAAAAAGGTAAAGAATACCAATATACTGATAGAAATAAGCCTAGATATTAATGTCTAGGTTTTTTCTTTGTTTTATAGTAGAATAAAAGAGGTGATATTATGAATAAAATAATAGTGATAACAGGTCCTACTGGAGTAGGCAAGACTAAACTTAGTATAGATCTTGCAAAAGAATTAAATGGAGAAATTATTAATGCGGATAGTACTCAAGTATATAAGGAATTAAATATAGGTACAGCTAAAATAACAAAAGAAGAAATGGAAAATATTTCCCACCATTTAATTGATATAAAAAAACCCAACGAAACATATACTGTGTATGATTATCAGAAAGATGGTAGAGAAACAATTTCTGATATATTAAATAGGAATAAAACCCCTATTGTAGTGGGAGGAAGTGGATTATATATAAAAGCACTTCTTTATAACTATGAATTTAACAAAGAAAAACAATCAATAACGTATGAAAAATATGCTCTTGAAGATTTATATAATAAATTAAAAGCAATAGATCCTGATACTGATATCGCAAAAAACAATCGAAAAAGAATAGAAAGAGCATTAACTTTTTACAATGAAAATGGTTTCCCTATTTCTATGAAAGAAGGAAAAGATGAATTGTTATATGATGTTATATTTATTGGTCTTACTGCCGATAGAAAGGTATTATATAATCGTATTAAAAGAAAAACAGAATTAATGTTTGAACAAGGGCTTCTTAATGAAGTAAAATCTTTATACGATAGAAAAATAAATAGTCCTATTATTAATTCGGCTATTGGATACAAAGAATTATATGAATATTTTAATGGTAATTATACTTTAGAGGAAGCCATTATTAATATAAAAAATAATTCTACCAATTATGCTAAAAGGCAATATACATGGTTTAATAATCAAATGAATATAAAGTGGTTTGACGTTGATTTTAATAATTTTGATAATACTATAAAAGCAGTTTTGTGTTATATAAAGGAAAAAAATTAAGGAAAGGTGTTATAATTTATTATAGGTGGTAATATGAAGTATTTTTATAGAATGTGGTTAACAATTTTTTTAAGTAGCTTATTAGTAGAAATAACATTTAGATTAATAGCTTTTGGAGAGTTATTTAACCTAATATTAATTAGAATTTTATTATTTAGTTTAACAGTATCGATAGTTATGATGATATTAATATCTTTTTTTAGGCCTATAATAACTAAAATAATTGTTTTATTATACATATTTTTAATTAGTTTTTATGGACTAATACAACTTACTTTTAATAATTTATTAGGGGCTTATATGTCATTTAAAGCATCAATAAATAATGGATTAACTAGAGTAATAAATGAACAATTAGGAGAATTTATTAGCGCCATAAAGCTGCAATACCTTTTGTTATTTATCCCCTTTATATTATTAATATTAAACATAAAAAAGAATAAAAAGAAATGGAAAAAAAGTTTTAATCTAAATAGAACCCAAGTAATAGTATTTTTTATAATAGGTATTATTATCCATATAGCATCTTTATTAACTCTTACAGCCCAAAGTTTTAGTACTGAATATGCCATAATAGGTGATAAAGAACTATATAATTATGTTGAATATCAAGAATTAGGATTAAATCGTTTAGGATTGGTAAGATTTGGTTCTAGAGATTTAACTACAATGATATTTCCTAAGGAAAAAACAATAGATGTTGATGGTAATCTTACTCCAGGGAATAATAAATTTACTGAATCTGATTATGTGAGAAAAATAGATGATACTAAATGGGAGGAGTTAATTAATAATGAAACAGATAAAGATATACTTACTCTTCATGATTATTATATTAATCGCTTTATTACTCCTAAAAATGAGTACACTGGTGTATTTAAAGATAAGAACTTTATTTTTATTATGGCTGAAGCATTTGATTATATTGCGATAGATAAAGATATAACTCCAACTTTATATAAAATAAGAACTGAAGGCTGGAGTTTTGAAAAAAATTATCGTCCTAAATATAGTTGTACTACTGGAGAAAGTGAATTTATTAGTTTAGTACCTATTGTACCTGTTTCAACAGTATGTACACCTAATTATTTTAAAAATAATGAATATCCAATATCTATATTTTCATTATTTAATAAAAGTAATTATTATAGTACTTCATATCATAATTTTACTGACCAATATTATTCTCGAACAATTTATCATAAAAACATGGGAGCAATAGAATTTTATAATAGAGATAAATTAAAAAACCCTGTTTTAAATGGATGGGGCAGCGATAAAGATTTAGTTAGGCTATCTACACCATATTATATGGACAAAGATAAATTTTTTACTTTTATGATTACTTCTAGCGCTCATTTCCCTTATGATATAACAAGTACTATCCAACAACGACATTGGGATAAAGTAAAAAACTTAGATATGCCATATAAAATAAAAACTTATTTAGCAAAATCTATTGAGCTTGATCAAGCCATAGCTGATTTATTAGATAATTTAGAGCAGCGCAACAAATTAGAAGATACAGTAATCGCAATATATGGTGATCATCATCCTCTTCGTATGGAATTATCTTATATAAAAGAGTATTCTGATGTTGATCGCAGTAAAGCCATAGATATTGATATAAATCCATTTATTATATATACTCCAAATATGGAACCTAAAGTTATTAATGAAGTAAGTGACACTTTTGATTTTGTTCCTACGATTGCGAATCTTTTTGATTTAGACTATGATCCAAGGTATTACTTTGGTAGTGATATATTTTCAGAAGAAGAACCACTAGCGATATTCAATGGAGGTAGTTGGATCACTGAAAAGGGATATTACAATGCAGTTAAAGGAGAATTTACTCCACATGTTGATGAAGAAGTATCAAGCAAATATATAAATAATATAACTAATTATGTAAAAGGAGCTTTTGAAATATCATCAAAGACTTTATATAAAAATTATTATAAGAAAAGATTTAATGATAAATAAAAAACGATGAGATTTCTTATCGTTTTTAAAACTTTCTAAATAGTCCAATAGCTTTACCTAATATAGTTACATTGTCTAATATAATAGGATCATATAAGTCATTTTCTGGTTGCAATCTAATATAACCATTATCTTTATAAAAAGTTTTTAATGTAACTTCATCCTCGCTTGTCATGGCTACAACAATATCCCCGTTGTTAGCCACTTTACATCTTTCTATAATCATAACATCACCATCGTGAATATGTTTGTTCACCATGCTATCGCCACTCACTTCTAAAGCAAATACTTCTTTGCGGGGCGGAACTAGTTCAATAGGTAGTGAAAATGTCTCGTCAGGTCTTTCAATAGCGGTAATAGGATCTCCTGCGGTAACTTTACCTAATAAAGGGACTTCAATTACTCTATCATATGATGGTTCAAATTCATTCTTTACTAATAACTCAATGGCTCTATTCTTTTGTTCGTCCTTTTTGATAAAACCCTTAAGTTCAAGATTAGAAAGATGAGAATGAATAGTTGCGGGGGAAGATAAGTTTAAGGCTTTTCCTATTTCTCTGACAGTAGGAGGATAGCCATTTGACACAATATATTTTTTTATAAAAGTTAGAATTTCCTCTTGTCTATCGGTTAAATTTTCCATTAATAACCTCCTTATATTTAATGCTACATTTACATATTAACATAATAAGTGTAAAAAGTCAAACATTTGTTCGAAAACTTATTGACACGAACAAACGTTTGTATTAATATTGAGATGTAATGAAGGAGGGGTAATGTGAAAATTTTATTAAAAAACAAAATTGTAGTGATCTTTTATGTAATGGTGGTGTTTTTTACATATTTATTAATGTATCGGGTTGAAAGTTTAGAAAACAAAAACATAAATCATAATAATTTAGTTATTAATATTAGATAAAGACAAAATTTTGTCTTTTTTTCTTTTCAATTAAAAAATACTCTGTTATAATGATAATAGAATAAAATAGGAGGGGTACCTATGACGCTTAATGATAAAAAGATAGTCGATACTATTAAAATGTTAAGTATTGATATGATTAATGAGGCAAAAAGTGGTCATCCTGGTATTGTTTTAGGAGCGGCCCCTATTTTATATACTTTATTTTTAAAACATTTAAATATTAGTATTAATGATCCTGAATGGATTAATAGAGATAGATTTATTATGTCGGCAGGACATGGTAGTGCTCTTTTATATGCGACTATGTTTATGGCTGGTTATAATATTACTTTAGATGATTTAAAAGGATTTAGAAAAATAGATTCTAAAACTCCGGGGCATCCTGAATATAAAGTGACACCTGGGGTTGAAATAACAACTGGACCTTTAGGACAAGGCTTGGGAAATGCTGTTGGTATGGCTATGGCTGAAAGAAAATTGGCTTCTATGTTTAATATTGATAAAAAGGGTTTATTTGCTCAAGATATTAATATATTTAATCATTATACCTATGTTCTTTGTAGTGATGGCGATTTAATGGAGGGCATATCATATGAAGCAGCATCTCTTGCGGGAACACTAAAACTAGGGAGATTAATTGTTTTATATGATTCAAATAATGTTAGTTTAGATGGTTCTACCAATAAAACATTTACTGAAAATGTATTAGGAAGATTTAGTGCTTTAGGATGGCATACACAGTATGTTAATAATGGTGAAGATGTCAATAAAGTAAGTAAAGCTATTGCTAGAGCTAAAAAAGTTTTAGATAAACCTTCAATAATTGAAATAAAAACTATTATAGGTAAAGGAGTAGTAGGAGAAGGAACTAATAAAGTTCATGGAACTCCTTTATCAGAGTCAGAAATAGAAACTTTAAAACAAAAATTAGGTTATAATAAAAGTTCTTTCTTAGTATCACAAAAAGCAATGACAGAATTTAAGAATTTAATATCAGAACGTATTAATAGCGTTTATTCAAAATGGGCAGAAGAATATAAATTATATATGAAAGAAGCAAAAGATACCACAAAAGAATTATTAAATCAATTAATTCAAAACAAATTTACTTTTGATATATCTCAAAACATGTGGAATTTTACTGAAGACACTAATGAAGCAACAAGGGTTACTAATGGTAAAGTTATGAATATTGTTGCGGAAAATCTACCTAATTTTATTGGTGGTAGTGCTGATTTAGCTTCATCTACTAAAACGTATATAAATAAAGAAAAAAATTTCTTGTATCCATCATATACTGGTAAAAATATTTGGTTTGGAGTTAGAGAACATCTTATGGGAGCTGTTTTAAATGGATTTGCGGTATCAGGATTTTATCCATTTGGATCCACGTTCTTAAATTTTGCTGATTATTTAAAGCCAGCATTAAGATTAGGGGCTTTAATGGATTTGCCAGTGACCTATATATTTACTCATGATTCAGTAGATATTGGCCAAGATGGTCCTACCCATCAACCTATTGAACAATTAGCTATGCTTCGTGCTACTCCTAATTTAAATGTATATAGACCAGCTGATGCGAATGAAGTAGTGGGTGTATGGAAAGATATTTTAAATAAGAAAAAACCTAGCGCAATAGTATTAGGAAGAAATGATGTGAAATTACAACCAGGAAGTAAAGTTGATGAGGTAAGCAAGGGTGGATATATTATATCTAAAGAAGAAAAATATCCAAGAGGTATAATTATTGCTACTGGTAGTGAAGTTCAAATGGCTAATTTAATAAAGAATGAATTGATTAAAAAAGGAATAGACATTAGGGTAGTCAGTATGCCATGTGTTGAAAATTTCTTAACTCAACCTAAAGAATATCAAGATGAATTATTTCCAATAGGTATTAAAAAGATAGTAATAGAACCATCTTCAGATAGTGTTTGGCATCGCTTTGTATATAACGATAAATATCTTATTAATATCAATGAATTTGGTGCGAGTGGTACTAGAGAACAAGTATTAAAGAAATTAAAAATAGATTATGTATCAGTACTTGAAAGAGTAGAAAAATTATTAAGATAATCTACTCTTTTTTGACATCTTTTTATCTTATTAATTTATATACTAGTTAAGAAGATAGAGGTGATTAAATGCGTACATATTATATATTTTGTATTAATAATCATTTTTGTACTTTTTATAAAGAAAATCCGCATATCATTTATGATATGTTAAATCAATTATATAAATTAAATAAAAAAGACTTTATGATGGGATACCGTCTTTTTGAACAAATGTGCTTACCTTTTAATAAAAATAGTTTAAACGAGTATATATATAATAATCATAATAAAGATATTTCATATCAACATATAAATAATAATCATATAATAAATAATATATATACTAATGAATTGAGTAAATTAATAGTAAAAAATATATATATAAAAATAACTACTAATCTTCCTTATTCCATACTCTATAATACTTTAAATAGATATAATGAAAATCTTTTTATTTGTGATTTTAATAATGAAGATTATTTTTGGCTTGATAAAGTTTCAATGGAAACCCTTGTCTAAATCAATATTTTCTAGTAAAATATAAATATAAGGAGGAATGAGATGTTAGGAGATATTTTATATGTATTAGGTGGCCTTATCGTAGGGGCAATAGCAGGATTTTTTATCGCAAAAAAGATAATGATGAAATATTTAAAGAAAAATCCACCTATTAATGAACAAATGATAAAAATAATGATGACACAAATGGGAAGAACTCCTTCTCAAAAACAAATTAATCAGGTAATGAAAGCAATGAGTAAACAAATGTAATCATTGCTTTTTTAAATGCATAAATTTTATTGGTGATATATATGATGATTGGCATTATAGGAAGACCATTAAAAGTAGAGGGTTTTAATAAAATAATATATTCTAAAGCTGTTATTGATGTTATATTGAGATACAATGCTATTCCTATAGGAATTATCCCTACTATTATTAATATCTCTAATGAAATAGATAAAACAGAAAAAGAAAAAATATATAAAATGATAGATTTATGTGATGGTATAATTTTACAAGGTGGTAGTAATTATTATAACTATGATATAGAAGCAATTAAATATATTAATGATAAAGATATACCATTATTAGGTATATGTTTAGGAATGCAATCTATGGCCATTACAACGGGTGGTAAACTAACAAATATAAATGATCATAAAGATATTAGTATGAAATACGTTCATAAGGTAAAATTAAAAAAAGATTCGGTACTATATAAAATATATAAAAAAGAATGTCTTATGGTTAATTCTAATCATAAAAGTAAAGTAATAAATAGTGGTAATTATATAGTTACTGGATATGATTTAAAGGGTAACATTGAGGCAATAGAATTACCTAATAAAACATTTAATATTGGAGTCCAGTGGCATCCTGAATATATGATTAATTATGATGAAGATGCTAAAAAAATATTTGATGAATTTTTTAATATTATAAAGACTAAAAAATAAGCAATATAGATTAATTGCTTTTTTTTTGTTATAATAATTAATGTTGATAGTAAGGGATGATGTTATGGCATTAAAATATGATGAAAAATCAATTAAAGTATTACAAGGGTTAGATGCAGTAAGAAAAAGACCAGCTATGTATATTGGATCTACTGATAAAAGAGGATTACATCATTTAGTATGGGAAATAGTAGATAATTCCATAGATGAAACACTTGCGGGGTTTGGCAATTATATAAAAGTTATCATTCATAAAGACGGTAGTGTAAGTGTTACTGATAAGGGTAGAGGTGTACCTACTGGTAAACATGAAAGTGGTAAATCTACTCCTGAGGTAATATATACTATTTTACATGCTGGTGGTAAATTTGATGAAAGTGGATATAAAGTATCAGGAGGACTTCATGGTGTTGGTAGTAGTGTTGTTAATGCACTAAGTAGCTGGATGGAAGTGTTTATAAAAAGAGCTGGTTTTGAATACTATATTAAATTCGAAAATGGTGGTAAAACCATCATACCTTTAAAGAAAATAGGAACTACAAAAGAAACAGGTACTACTGTTAAATTTATGCCTGATAGTAATATTTTTTCATCTACATCTTTCTCATTTACAAAAATATGTGAAAGAATGCAGGAAAGTGCTTTCCTAATAAAAGGATTAACTATGGAAGCAATAGATGAAGAAGATAATAAAAAAGAAGTATATCATTATGAAAATGGATTAAATGCTTTTGTAGAATTTATTGTAGGAGATAAAAAGACTTTACATAAGGTGGTTAATTTTAATGGAGAAAATAGTGGTATTGAAGTAGAATTATCATTCCAATATACAGAAGGATATTCAGAGAACATTATATCCTTTGTTAATAATGTTAAAACTATTGATGGTGGTACTCATGAAGTAGGATTAAAAAGCGTAATTACAAGAGTATTTAATGAATATGCTAGAACTAATGGTTATTTAAAACAAAAAGATAGTAATTTAGATGGCAATGATGTTAGAGAAGGACTAGTAGCTATTCTTAGTTTAAGAATACCTGAAAAATTATTACAATTTGAAGGTCAAACTAAGGGTAAATTAGGAACTTCAGAGGCTAGAGGAGTAGTTGAAAAGATAGTTGGCGAAAAACTAATGTTTTTCTTAGAAGAAAATAAAGAAATAGCTTCTAACATTATGAATAAAATAATCAAATCGAAAATAGTTAGAGAAGCTGCCAGAAAAGCTAGAGAAGCCGCTAGAAAAGGAACAGGAAAAAAGAAAAATGAAAAACTACTAAGTGGTAAACTAACTCCTGCACAAACAAAAAACAAAGATAAGAATGAACTGTTTTTAGTAGAAGGAGATAGTGCTGGTGGTTCTGCTAAACAAGGAAGAGATAGAAAATTTCAAGCTATTCTTCCTCTTCGTGGTAAAGTATTAAATAGTGAAAGAGCTAAAATGGATGAAATATTAAAAAATGAAGAAATAAATACTATAATTCATACTATAGGTGCAGGTGTGGGAAGTGACTTTACAATAGGTGATTGTAATTATGATAAAATAATTATTATGACTGATGCTGACTTTGATGGTGCCCATATTCAAGTATTATTACTTACTTTCTTTTATCGTTATATGAGACCTTTAATAGAAGCAGGTAAACTTTATATTGCGATGCCACCTTTATATAAAATAGTAAGAGGAAAAGAAGTAGAATATGCTTGGAGTGATGAAGAATTAAAAGAAAAAATATCAGGTAAAACAGGTCACACTATTCAAAGATATAAGGGACTAGGAGAAATGAATGCTGATCAATTATGGGATACTACTATGAATCCTGATAGAAGATCTATTATTAAAATTAATATTATGGATGCCGCAATTGCTGAAAGAAGAGTAAGTGTTCTTATGGGGGATAAAGTAGAGCCTCGTAAGGAATGGATTGAAGAAAATGTTGAATTTTCTTTAGAAGATGATTATAATATAAGTTAATTTATAAATCGGGGGATTTGATATGGCAAATGATGTTTTTGTTTTTATGGATAATGTATTTGGTTGGAGATTATCAAAAAAGGATTTAATGAAAATTGCTAAGGGTATTACCCATTTGTCACGTCGGAATCAGCAGATAATATGTGATAGGAGGCCTGCTGTCTTTTCACTTTTAACTAATTGTCAAAATATAGATAAAGATATATTAAGAGAAGCTTTGAAAAGTACACCGGGATTAGTGGCATTTGCAAGTAATCATCTTGAACTTAGTAATAGAGAAATAATAGGCTGTTTAAATCGTTTAAAATTTCCATATTTTCAATTATTTTATCCCGAAGTTTTTAATGGTGTTATGTTTGATGTATATTATAAAAGAGTGACAAATAAATGGCGCATTGATAGATATGGTTCTAGTAGATATGACAGTGCTCTTGATCTTAAAACCAGCGATTTATTAGAACTAGCCCAAAGACTTACGCTGGATGATTTTACAGAAGAGGAACTAATTGAAAGAAAAAAAGGAGTTCTTGAAGCTTTCTTTGAAGATAAATTTTGGCAAAAAGAAATAAGAAAAAACTTAGGTATAGAAAAATCTTGGAGACCTGTTCCTAGAGAAGTCCAAAATTTATATTGGCTTAATGCTATTGTTAGTCAAAAATTTATTCCCCCGAAAGATGATAGTATTTTAAAAAACAAATTATTCTTTTATGAAGTTGCTGAACTTATAAGTTCGGCAGACTCTTGTCATTATACTGCTGGTGGGGGATATAAGAGCAGTTTCAAAGAACGAAAAGAAATACAAGAGCGAGAAAAGGATTATTTAAGCGTTGTATATAGGGAAGAAGCTATGCCTGAATTTATTGGCTGTTATTTGGCGGGATGCGACTTACATCTATGGGATAAAAGTATGAAGATTCCTGATTTACCGTTTTTTGAACAAGCAATCAAACAAATACGAGTAGGAATAGTAAGTCAAGATTCTAATGATAAAAATAAAATAAATCAAAAGAAATAAAATAAACAATATTAACAAATATTGTTTTTTTATTAATATATTTAATTATATGGTATACTATAAATGCATTTTCTTTGAAAAAAAGAAAAGTTTTTGTGTTATGCGAACAAATGTATGGTATAATGGTAAAGTACGAAAGGAGAACTATTATGTTTGAATTAAAAAGTAATTATAGTCCAGCTGGTGATCAAAAGAAAGCTATTAAAGAATTAGTATATGGCATAAATAGTAATAAAAAAGAACAGGTTCTCCTTGGGGCAACTGGTACTGGTAAAACTTATACTATTGCCCAAGTAATAAATGAAGTTAAGATGCCTACTTTAGTTATTGCGCACAACAAAACATTAGCCGGACAATTATATAATGAGTTTAGGGAGTTATTTCCTAATAATAGAGTTGAATATTTTGTTTCTTATTATGATTATTACCAACCGGAAGCATATGTGGTTAGAAGTGACACTTATATTGAAAAAGATGCTTCGATTAATGAAGAAATTGATGAACTTCGTCATAGTACAACCGCTTCTTTAATAAGTAATGATGATGTTATAGTGGTTGCTTCTGTCTCTTGTATTTATGGAATTGGCGAAAGAGAAGAATATGAAAAAAAGACACTTACTTTAAGAGAAGGCGTGACTATCAATCGTGATGAAGTAATTAGTAAACTAGTTGACATGCAATATACAAAGAATAATATTGATTTTAAGAGAGGAACTTTTAGAGTGCGAGGCGACATCTTAGAGATAATTCCTATATATGAAAAAGCAAATTCTATTAAGATAGAGTTTTTTGGTGATGAAATCGAAAAAATAAAAGAAGTAGAAGTAGTATCAGGCAAAGTAATTAAAACTAAGAAGGTTATAACTATTTTTCCTGCTTCTCACTTTGTGACTAGTGAAGATAAGTTAAAAAGAGCTATTACGACAATTAAATCAGAACTAGAAGAAAGATTAAAATATTTCCGTGAAAATGGGAAACTTCTAGAAGCAGAAAGGATTGAACAGCGTACTAACTATGATTTGGAAATGCTTAATGAAGTAGGTAGTGTGAGTGGAATAGAAAACTATTCACGTCATTTATCTGGCAAAGAAGAAGGGGAACCACCAGAGACATTAATTGATTTCTTCAACAAACCATTTCTTACAGTTATTGATGAATCACATGTGACATTACCTCAACTTAGAGCGATGTACCAGGGAGATCATTCTCGTAAAGAGAGTTTAGTTGATTATGGATTTAGATTACCCTCGGCTATGGATAATAGACCACTTACTTTTGAAGAGTTTAATAAAAAGTTAGACAAAGTAATATATGTATCAGCCACGCCTTCACCTTATGAAATAAAACAAGCTAATAATGTTGTGGTAGAACAAATTATTCGTCCTACTGGTCTTGTTGATCCAGTTATTAAAGTATTTAATCCTACCAATCAAATAGATAGAGTAATTGAACTTATTAATGAACAAATTAATAAGGGTAATCGTACGTTAATTACTACGCTAACAATAAGAATGGCTGAGGAATTAACTAAATATTTAGAAGATATAGGAATAAAGGTAGCATATTTACACAGTGAAGTTAAGACTTTAGAAAGAATGCATATTGTGCGTAATTTAAGATTAGGTAAATTTGATGTTTTAGTAGGTATTAATTTACTTAGAGAAGGTCTAGATTTACCAGAAGTTGGACTAGTATGTATCCTTGATGCGGATAAGGAAGGGTTCCTTCGTAGTAAAACGTCTTTAATTCAAACAATTGGTCGTGCTGCTCGTAATAAAGATGGCATGGTTGTGATGTTTGCAAGTAAGATTACCGAGGGTATGAAATATGCCATTGATGAAACTAATCGAAGGAGAGCTATTCAGGAATTATATAATGAAAAAAATAATATAATACCTAAAACTATAGAAAAGGGTATCCCTGAATCCTTAGTAGCTGAAGAAGAAATAACAAAAGAAAATAAACTTCCAAAAATAACGAAGAAACAAAAAGAAAAAATTATGAAAAATGTTGAATATGAAATGAAAAAAGCCGCGGAACAATTAGATTTCGAACGAGCTGCAGAACTACGTGACATATTATTTGAGTTACAAACGGAAAAATAGGTGATATTATGCAAGATAAAATAATAGTAAAGGGAGCCCGAGAAAATAATCTAAAGAATATTGATCTTGAGATTCCTAAAAACAAATTAATAGTAATGACTGGAGTATCAGGTAGTGGTAAAAGTAGTCTTGCTTTTAATACTATTTATGCTGAAGGTAGAAGAAGATACGTTGAAAGTTTATCTTCATACGCTCGTCAGTTTTTAGGCGGTAGTGATAAGCCCGATGTTGATTCCATTGAAGGACTAAGTCCTTCTATTTCCATTGATCAAAAAACAACTAGTCGTAATCCTCGTAGTACCGTTGGTACAGTTACCGAAATATATGACTTTTTAAGGCTGTTATATGCCCGCATTGGGATTCCTCACTGTCCTATACATAAAGAGTCTATTAGTAATCAAACAATTGATGAAATAGTAAATAGAGTGTTGGAAAATAAAGAAGACAGTAAAATTCAAATATTAAGTCCGATTATTAGAGAGCGTAAGGGGGAACATCTTGAATTAATAGAGAATCTAAAAAAAGAAGGATATTCACGGGTTTTAATTGATGATATTGCTTCTGATTTGGATGAAGAAATTGTTCTTGATCGTAATAAAAAGCATAACATCTCCGTAATAATTGATCGCCTTATATTAAAAGATGGTATTAGAAGTAGATTAGCTAGTTCAATTGAAACAGCTTTAGAACTAGCTGATGGAAGATGTATTGTTGATATCAATGGGGAAAGGAAGATGTTTTCAGAAGATTATGCTTGTCCTTATTGTGATTTTTCTTTACCTAAATTAGAACCTCGTATGTTTTCATTTAATGCCCCTTTTGGAGCTTGTAATGCTTGTCATGGTTTAGGCACGAAAATGGAAATTGATGAAGATTTAATTATCCCTAATAAACACTTGAGTATTAATGAGGGAGCTATTAAATCACTAAACCATGAAGATAAAGAAAATATTGCTTATAATCTTTTATATCAAGTATGTAGTTATTATAACATTAATATGAATAATCCAATTGAAGAACTTACTAGAGAACAATTAAATATTATTTTATATGGAAGTAAAGATATATTACCTTTCAATATTGAAACGAAAAATGGAAATATTATAAAAAGGAATGAGCCGTATGAAGGTATAATCACTAATTTAAAAAGAAGATATCACGAAACTACCAGTCAATATATAAGAGAATGGATTGAAGGCTATATGGTGGAAAGTGAATGTGAAATATGCCATGGCTCAAGATTAAAGGACGCTATTCTTAGTGTTCTAATAGGAGGCAAAAATATATATGAGGTTACAACGTTAAGTATTAGTAACTTAATTCAGTTCTTTAGTAAGTTGAAACTAACAGATAGGGAACAAGAAATTGCGAGGTTGGTATTAAATGAAGTGAAAGATCGTCTTGCTTTTTTAAATAATGTTGGCTTAAGTTACTTAAATTTAGCTAGAAAAGCCAGTACTATTTCAGGAGGAGAAGCCCAAAGAATTAGACTTGCGACCCAAATAGGTTCAAGATTAACTGGGGTTTTATATGTACTTGATGAGCCTAGTATTGGTCTTCATCAAAAAGACAATAAGAAACTAATTGAGGCTTTAATTCAAATGCGTGATTTAGGTAATACTTTAATAGTGGTTGAACATGATGAAGAAACAATGAGTTATGCTGATCGCATAATTGATATTGGTCCGGGGGCAGGTCGTTATGGTGGCGAAGTAGTTTTTAATGGATCTTATCAAGATATACTAAAAAGAGAAGATAGTATTACCGGGTTGTATTTAAGTGGTAAGAAGAAAATACCAATTCCTTTAAAACTAAGGGAAGGTAATGGTAAAAAGATAAAAATAATAGGAGCAACAAATAATAATCTAAAAAATATAGATGTAGAATTTCCTTTAAGTAAGTTTATTGCCGTTACTGGTGTATCAGGAAGTGGTAAAAGTAGTTTAGTAACAGATATATTATTAATGTCTACTAAAAATTATTTATCGAAAAGAAGTGAACCGGTTGGTAGACATAAACGTATTGTTGGTCTAGAAAATGTTGACAAAGTTGTTGACATATCACAAAGTCCAATTGGTCGTACCCCTCGTTCTAATCCGGCTACTTATGTAGGAGTATTTGATGATATTAGAGATGTTTTTGCAATGACAAAAGAAGCTAAAATAAAAGGTTATAAAAAGGGAAGATTCTCCTTTAATGTCAAAGGAGGACGTTGTGAAGCATGTAATGGTGATGGAATAAAGAGAATATCAATGCATTTTTTACCTGATGTTTATGTTCCTTGTGAAGTATGTCATGGAACTAGATATAATAGTGATGTTTTAGAAATTAGGTTTAAAGGAAAAAATATAGCAAATGTGCTTGATATGACGGTTGATGATGCTTTAGATTTCTTTTCTAATTTACCAAGAATAAAAAACAAACTAGAAATGATGAGAGAAGTGGGTCTGGGTTATATTAAATTAGGGCAATCGTCCCCTACTTTATCAGGAGGGGAAGCCCAAAGAGTAAAACTAGCCAAAGAGTTACAGAAGAGACCTACTGGTAAATCATTGTTTATTTTAGATGAACCCACGACCGGGCTTCATACTGAAGATGTTAAGAATTTAATTGAAGTTTTAAACAAAATCGTGGATGGTGGCGATACTGTTATTGTTATTGAACACAATCTTGATGTTATTAAAGTGGCCGACTATATTATTGATTTAGGTCCAGAAGGTGGCGAATTTGGTGGTGAAGTAATTGTGGTAGGTACACCATATCAAGTGATGAATGAATCAAAGTCATATACTGGTGAATACTTGAGAAAAGTTTACGAAAATGATAGATAGTGTTATAATATAAACCAAGAAAAGAGGAATAATATGAGAGTATTTGATTTGGATGGAACAGTTCGAAAAGGAAATATAAGTGTTGATTTCTTTTGCTTTTGTATGTTTAGACATCCCAAAGTATTATTATATTTTCCTACTTCATTACAAGGACTAGTTAGATATAAATTGGGATTAATAGATATAAGTGCTTCACAGAGTAAGTTTGTTAGATTTGTTAGATATATTAAAGATCCTCAAGAAACAGTTAATAACTTCTTAGATAAGACCTCTCATAAAACATTTGATTGGTATAAAGAACAAAGTGAAAAAGATGATGTATTTATAACAACATCACCAGATTTTTTAGTAGAGCCATATTGTGAGAGACTGGGAGTTACTAATGTAATCAGCACTAGAGTAGATTTAAAAAATGCTACGGTTATTGATAAACCTTGTATTAGAGATGAAAAACTAAAAAGATTAAGAGAGATTTATGGAGAAGATCAGATAATAGATGAATTATATACTGATAGTCTCTTGGAGGATAAATCATTAGTCGGTATTTCTAAAAAAATCTATGTTTATAAAAATGGTCATATGGTAAAAACAATTACTAATGATTGTCAAAATAATAAATAATGTTATAATATAAGCCAAGAAAAGAGGAATAATATGTCAAGATTATCATTAGTACCATATGATTCACCAGTATTAAGGGGTCATGCCTATAAAGTACAAAAGGTAGATAAACATATAAGATATATAATGGATGGTTTAGTAGAAACTTGTTATGAAACTAATCCTAGGTGTTTTGCTTTATCGGCTCCTCAAATTTGTATTAGTAAAAGAATAATTGTTGTTCCATATCATGATCAGTTAATACCTATTGCTAATCCCCGTATAATAAAAATGTCTGGTCTTCAAAGATATATAGAAGGATGTGGAACGGTGGATCTTAATCCTAGTATTAATGGGTACTTAAGAGGGTTTGTTGATCGTTTTGCTTTAATAAAAATGGTTGGTTTAGATTATAATGGTCGCCCAATTGAAATAGAAGCCCAAGGATTAGAAGCTCAAATTGATCAACATGAAATAGATCATTTAGATGGTATTTTATTTACTGATAAAATGAAAGATCCTATTATATTTAAAAGTGTCAAAGAGATAGATGAATTTCGTAAAAGTGAACAAGGTAAGTTAAAAGTATTAGTTCCGCCAATGAAATAATAATAAAAATAATAGTGATAATAAGTACTATTATTTTTAATTTATAGTAGGTGATATTATGATAAAAGAAAAATTAAAATTACTTCCCTCTAGTCCGGGGTGTTATATTATGAGAGATTCTTATAATAAGGTTATATATGTAGGAAAAGCAAAAAATTTAAAAAATAGATTAAGTAGTTATTTTACTGGTAAAAATAATTTAAAAACAGAAATGATGGTAAGTAATATAAATAATTTTGAATATATTATCACTTCAAATGAAAAAGAAGCTTTTATTTTAGAAATTAATTTAATAAAAAAATATAATCCTAAATATAATATCCTATTAAAAGACGATAAAACATATCCATATATAGAACTTACTAAAGAAGAACATCCCCGCCTTTTAATAACTAGAGAACCAAATAAAAAAAGTTATTTATATGGACCATATCCCAATGTATATGCGGCAAGAGAAACATTAAATTTACTTAATAGGGCTTATCCTATTAGAAAATGTAAAAATATTGGTAAGAAAGAATGTTTATATTATCATATAGGTGAATGTTTAGGACCTTGTATTAATAAAATACATGATAAATCTTATATTGAAAGCATTAAAAAGTTTTTAAAAGGTAATTATAAAGAAATAAAAAAAGAATTAACTAATAAAATGAAAGAACATTCTTTAAAACTAGAATATGAGAAAGCTAGTGAATATAAAGAATTAATAAACTTCATTGAAGTAACATTAGAAAAACAACAAATAGTATCAAAAGAAAATAAAGATATTGATGTATTTGGTTATTATTTTCTGGATGGAATGCTTTCTATTAGTATTTTATTTATTAGAAATGGAGTAGTTCTATCAGTAAAAAATGATATTGTTGAAGTTATTGATTCATATGAAGAAGAGTTATTAGAATATATTGTTAAATATTATGAAAAAAATAATTTACCAGATATATTATATTTACCTAATATAATAGAGCATAATATCATAAATATTATAAATACTAAGTTATTATTTCCTATAAGAGGTGAAAAGAAAAATCTTTTAGATATAGCTGGAGATAATGCTAAAAACGCCTTAGAAGAAGCAAATAGATTAAAACTTAATACATTAGAAAAGACTATTGAAGCTAATAAAAAGATAGGGGAGTTATTACAAACAAACTATCCTAGAAGAATAGAGGCATTTGATAATTCTAATTTATTTGGTAAAGATGCAGTAAGTACGATGGTAGTATTTATTGATGGTAAACCAGCTAGAAAAGAATATCGTAAATATAAAGTAAAATATACAACTAAACCAGATGATTATAATACTATGAAAGAAGTAATTCTTAGAAGATACACAAGAGTATTTAATGAAGATTTAGATAAACCAGATTTAATATTAGTAGATGGTGGTAAAGGTCAAGTAAAAGTAGCTAGAGATATATTAAAAGAATTAGGGTTTTATATTCCAGTAGCGGGATTAAAAAAGGATAATAAACATAATTTAGACTCTCTAGTGGGATTAGATCCTATTGAAGAAATAAAAATAAAGAAAAGTACCTCTGAGTTTAGATTATTAAATAAAATAGCAGAAGAAGTACATCGTTTTGCGATAACTTTTCATAAAAATTTAAGAAGTAAGAGTAATTTATATAGTGAATTAGACAGTATTGAAGGTATAGGCGAAAAAAGGAAAAGAGAGTTGTTAAAAAGATTTGGTTCCATAAAAAAAATAAAAGAATCCTCTATTGAAGAATTAAGTAAAGTGATACCTAGGAATATAGCGATAAAATTATTAAAGAGAGAATAAAATTTATAATTATTTGACTTTGTAAATTGAAGGTGCTAATATATATAATCGATAAAAGGGAAGGAAATGTAGTATGAGTAAAAAAAATATATTGCTTTTTAGCGAAATAATAAGGAGAATGAAGACGATTGATGTTTTTTATTTATCAGAAGAAGAAAAAATAATTTATCAAGATTTATTAATTAAAACCATAGGTAATGGTAATCAAAAAGAAATAAAGAACATACTAGACGAAATTGAAATTTTAAATATCTTACATAAAATAGACATAGAAAATGCATTAGATCCAATAGAAATGGCCAGAACAATTATGCCTTTTGTAGAACAAATTTTAGAAGAAGGAATAAAAGGATACAACAAAGGATCAAAAGTATATAAAGCATTACAAAATAAAGCTAACCAAACGATTGAACAAGCATATCAAAAGTAAAGAATAATTAATCAATTATTCTTTTTATTTGTTTATAAATATTAATTTTGTTATAATAATTATGGTGGTAAGATGAAAGACATAATACAAAAGATATATGATTACTCATTAGAAGAAATAATAGGAGAAAGATTTGGAAGTTATTCTAAATATATAATCCAAGATAGAGCTATCCCTGATATTAGAGATGGATTAAAACCTGTTCAAAGAAGAATCCTTTATGCTATGTATAAAGATAAAAATACATATGATAAAGCTTTTAGAAAGAGTGCTAAAACAGTTGGTAATGTTATGGCTAATTATCATCCGCATGGGGACTCTAGTATTTATGATGCTATGGTTCGTATGAGTCAAGATTGGAAACAAAAAGAACCATATATAGAAATGCATGGTAATAATGGATCTATTGATGGTGATACAGCTGCTGCCATGCGTTATACTGAAGCAAGACTTTCTAAAATAAGTAATGAATTATTAAAAGGGATAGAAAGAGATACTGTTGTATTTGCTCCTAATTTTGATGATACCGAGCTAGAACCTACGGTATTACCTGGACGTTATCCTAATTTATTAGTAAATGGGGCGACTGGTATAAGTGCTGGTTATGCAACTAATATACCTCCTCACAACTTAGGAGAACTAATAGAAGCTACTATAAAAAGAATTGATGTTCCGAACTGTCGTTTAGAAACAATAATGGATATTGTAAAAGGACCTGATTTTCCAACAGGTGGTATTGTTCAAGGACTTGATGGCATTAAATCAGCTTATACTGATGGAAAAGGTAAAATAATAATTAAATCTAAGATAGAACATGAAAAAAATAGATTAGTTATTACTGAAATACCATATGAAGTAAATAAAGCTAATTTAGTTGCTAAGATGGATGAAATTAGAATCGATAAGAAAATAGAAGGAATTAACGAAGTTAGAGATGAATCAGATCGTGAAGGCCTTCGTATTGTTATTGAGTTGAAAAAAGATGCTAAAGAAGATTTGATTGAAAAATATCTATTAAAGAATACTGAACTACAAGTACCATATGCTTTTAATATTATCGCAATAGTAGGCAGAAGACCTAAACAATTAGGTTTACTAGAAATATTAGATGCTTACATTGCTTTTCAAATAGAAGTTATAACTAAAAGAACACAGTTTGATTTAGCTCATATGAAGAAAAGATTACACATTGTAGAAGGTCTTATTAAAGCTTTATCAATACTTGATGAGGTTATAAAAACAATAAGAAAAAGTAAAAACAAAAGTGATGCTAAAGATAATTTAGTAAAAGAATATAATTTTACTGTTGAACAAGCTGAAGCCATTGTTATGTTACAACTATATAAATTAACTAATACTGATGTAACCTTACTAGAAGAAGAATTAAATAACTTAATAAATATGATTAAACAACTAACATTAATTTTAGAAAATGATGACATGTTAAAAAAAGTTATTAAAAATGAATTAAGAGAAATTAAGAAAACATATAAAACTGATAGAAAAACTGTAGTAGAGGCTGAAATAGAAGAAATAAAAATAGACACTATTAAAATGATTCCTAAAGAAGATGTAATAGTAGCTATATCTAAAGATGGTTATGTAAAACAAGTGTCTACTAGATCCTATAGTTCATCTGAAGGAGAATTCTCCGGATTAAAAGATGGAGACTATTTAATTGGCTTATATGAAATGAATACTAGAAATACCATATTGTTATTTACTGATTTAGGTAATTATTTATATGTACCAGTATATGAACTTCCTGATGCTAAGTGGAAGGAATTAGGTAAACATATAAGCAACATTATTAAGTTAAAACCAGATGAAAACATAATAGGAGCTATACCTATATATGATTTTAAAGAAGATAAATACATTACTATCTTTACTAAAAAAGGAATGGTAAAAAGAACCTCTGCTTCTGAATTCGAGGTTCAAAGATATTCTAAACCAATGATGGCTATAAAGTTAAAGGATAATGATAAAGTAACTAACGTGTCTATATCTAAGGATAAAGAAGTATTTATTACTACTCATAATGGATATGGATTAAGATATAAAATAGAAGAAATTCCACTAGTAGGTACTAAAACATCAGGAGTTAAATCAATATCATTAAAACAAGGAGATTATGTAGTAAGTGGTAATATATTTGAAAATAGTGAATATTTATCTATATTAACTGATAAAGGAACTGGTAAAAGAATAAAATTATCAGAAATAGAACCTATTTCAAGAGCTAAAAGAGGAGTATTAGTAATAAGAGAAGTAAAAACTAATCCTCATAAGATAATAAGTACTTATATTGAAGACTCTAAAGATATAGTAACAGTTATTTCTAAAAATGATACAAAAGATATTAAATTAAATGAACTTCCAATATGTGATAGATATAGCACTGGATCATCTATATCTAAATCAATAACAAATAGTTATTTACATATTAATTTAGAAAAGAATAAAGATAATAAAATAAATGATGATATTCGAAAAGAAGTATCGTTAGAAGAAATAGATGAAAAAATACTAACTATTGATGATTTCTTAGATGATATGGAGATATAGAAATATATCTCCGTTTAAATATGTTTTTAAGGAGGTAAAATGAATACAATAAAACCATGGGGAGAAAAAAACAAATTGACAGAAGAAGAAAAAACATATTATGAAAATATGTTTGAAGGTAAATATAAAATATTAGAACAAATAGGTATGACAGGAAGTAAAACATCTGCTTATCTATTAATTGATAAAAATAATAATAAATATGTTTTGAAAATTGCTAATGATAAAAATGATAAAGAATGGATTGATAGACAAAAAGAAACTATTGAAAACAGAGATTGTTTATTAGATGGATATTATGGAAATGTTTTCATCCCTAGAGTAATTTTAACAGGGAATAATTTTATTGTTGAAGAATATGCTGGTGAAGATTTTACAAAAGATCTTTATGATAGTCTTGACGAAATAGAAAGAAAACAAGTAGCTTTGGATATAGCTAATTTTTTAAATTTTATTCATCAGAAAAATCCAGTAAATGAAATATCTCCATTTACAGGATTTGATAAACCAACATTTGAAGAAATAATTAATTACTGTAATAAAGATATATCAGAAAAGTTAAAAAATCATATTGATGAACTATTATTAAAATATAGTAGTAGAGATGTTTCTGATGAAATCACTACAAATGTGCATTCTGATATAAGATATCAAAATGTTTTATATAACAGAGATACAAAAAAAATATCTGTTATAGATTTTGAACTTACAAGAAGAAAAAATATATATTATGATTTTGTACCAGCAGCACCTGCTTCATTTGAGATGTCATATGAATTTTTGTCTGATATTATAAATGATTATAATGATCTTAATAAAAAGATTCCGATTATCATAGATATAGAAAAGGTAAAATTATTGCATAAACTTGGATGTTTCCACGAGTATGGAAGATGTGCTGTATATAGGAAAACACCTTCTAGTCAATTAAAAGGTATTATGGAAACTGTCAACAACCGACTTAATGATATTGATAATGGTTTTAGTAATGCTAATAGTAATATAAAAACTTGACAAACTAATAAAAAAAACTTATCATAATTATCCCAAATTTAAGGAGGAGAAATATGATTGATTTAGAAGGTTTGAAAGAAATTAGTAATAACCTTGATAGATTAGAAGGCTCAACAATGCCTATTGATTTAGCTCAAGAAGATAGATATTATAGTGAAGCAGAAAAAGCATATATAGAGTCACAAAGTATTCCTAGTAATGAACTTCTAACAAGGACAACTATAAACGTAGACAAAAGATACCTACAAGCATTAACCATTTTTACTATTCATTGTATGAAGAATGAAGAGGCTGCTAGACAAATGATAAAGCAATAAAAGAGATTATAAAAATTAATCTTTTTTTTTGTTTAAATAATGTTATAATTATATAAGAATAGGAGAGATAGTATGCTTAGAGGATTAAAACTACCAAAACATAAAAATATGTCTCTAGGTAAAGATATATTAATTTATGATAAACCAAAATATGTATATATACCCCTTGCGATATATAATAACCTTGAATGCACTCCTATGGTAAAAAAAGGTGATTATGTATATGTAGGAGATGTTATAGGTAAAAGAAATGATCATTTTAAATTACCTATTTGTTCTAGTATTAGTGGTGAAGTAATAGGTATTGAAAAAAGATATCATAGTAGTGGACATGAAGTAGATTGTATAAAAATAAAGAATGATTTTAAAAACAAAGTATTAAAACAAGAATTAATTACTGATATAACTGATTATTCTAAAACTGATTTTATTTCATTAATTCAAACTAGTGGTGTGGTTGGTATGAGTGGTACTGATTTTCCTACTTATATTAAATATAATACTAATAAAAAATTAAACACTTTACTTATAAATGGTACTGAATGTGAACCATATATAACATCAGATTATATATTACTTTTAAATTATATAAAAGAAATATGTATAGGTATTCATGCTATACTTGGGATAATGAAGATAAATAAAGCTATTATTGCGATAAAAAAAGGACATCCTGAATTAAAAAAGATAATATTAGATGAAATAGATAGTTATTCTTGTATTGAATTAAAAGAAGTTAGCGATTATTATCCTATTGGATGGGAAAAAGTATTAATTAGAAAAGCATTACATAAAAAATATGATAAATTACCAATTGATATAGGAGTTATTGTAAATAATGTATCTACAATATATGCAATATATCAAGTATTAAAAAATAAACACTGTATAACTGATAGAATTATCACTATTACTGGCGATAAGATAAAAAAACCTACCAATGTATTGGTAAAAATAGGTACTCCTATAAGTGAAGTAATAGAATTTATTGGTGGTTATAAAAGAGGAAAAGATTTAAAGCTAATTGCGGGGGGTCCAATGACAGGCAATTCTATTAAAGTTGATAATCTAGTAGTTAGCGCTAACTTGAATGGTGTTCTTGTGCGAGAAAATGATAGTGATACATTTGATGATCAATGTATGAGATGTGGTAAATGTATAGATGTATGTCCTGTAAAAATATGTCCGGCATTAGTAAAAGATCATATTGATGATATAAATGAACTAAAGAAATTAAGGGTTGATAGATGTATTGAGTGTGGTTTATGCTCTTATATATGTCCTGCCAAAATAGAACTTCGTGAGTATGTAAAAAAAGGTAAAAGTAAAGTAGGTGATTAAATGAAAGAATTTGCAACTAACCATGGCCCTCATATTAAAGATGACAATACTACTTCTAAAATGATGAGAAATCTATTTATCGCATTATTTCCTATTATAATATTTTCATATATAAAAAATGGGCTTCTTCCTTATTTAGATAATAATATTTCTTTTATTAATAGCTTAAAACCGTTATTAATGGTATTAATAGGAGGATTTACTTGTACATTAGTTGAAATATTTTGGGCTAAAATTAATAAAAAAGAGAAAATAAGAGAATATATATCAAAATCATATCCAATATTTCCTGGTATATTTTTAGCATTGATTTTACCGCTTAATACGCCTTATTATGTAATTATAATTGGAGCTATTTTTACCACCTTTTTTGGCAAACTTATATTTGGTGGTTTTGGTCACAATATATTTAATCCCGCAGGAGTAGGTAGACTTTTTATTATTCTTTCTTATTATTCTGTAATAACGGGAAGTGGTGGTTATTTAAATGGTAGTGAATTAGATGCAGTAAGTAGTGCTACTCCTTTAACAAATGCATCTACTAATTTTATTGGTAATTATTCGACATTAGTTAAACCATTTGGAACCCTCTGGGATTTCTTTTTTGGGTTTATTCCTGGGTCACTTGGTGAAACTAGTGCATTACTTTGTATTATAGGTCTAATATTTTTATTAATTAAAAAAGTAATACCATGGCGTATTCCTATTATTTATATTGGAACGGTATTTATAATAACTTTTATTATCGGTATGAGTAATAATTTAGGTATATGGTACCCACTATTTCATATATTAAGTGGGGGCTTAATGTTTGGAGCTATCTTTATGGCAACAGATCCTGTTACATCTCCTACAACACCATCTGGACAAGCATTTTATGCCTTAGGATTAGGATTTTTAACTGTTGTCTTTAGATTTTTAAGTGCATATCCAGAAGGTGTATTAACCTCTATTCTCACAATGAATTTCTTAGTAATTATTATTGATAAAATATTTAGTAGGGGACGATATGATAGAAAGAAATTATTAATACCATTTATTATATTACTATTATTAATAGGTTCTATTACTTACTATATAAGTACTAAAGATAAAGCTAAAATACCTGATGATAGTTCTGATTTTAAGGTAAATGATATAAGTAGAGAAAATAATAATACTATTTATAATGTTACTTATAAAGGATATCATGGTAATATTGAAGCTAACATTACATTTATAGATAATAAAGTTATTAGTATAGATATTACTAAACAAAATGAAAATGTATGGCAATCTATTACTGATAACAATTATTTAAATAAAATAATTTCAAATCAAAGTAATTTAGAAAAATTAGATGCGATAAGTGGTGCGACTTATACATCTGATTATTTAAAGGAAATGGTTGATAATACTATAAAATATCATGAAGGTGATAATGATGAATAACAAAATAAAACCTATTTTTATTCTTACTTTAATTACTTTTATTGTAACATTATTAATTACCATTGTTTATAATTATACGAGGTGATAATATGAAAAAATTTTTTAAGAAAATAGTAAATGAAAATCCGGTTTTAGTATTAACTCTTGGTATGTGTCCTACCTTAGCTATTACTACAAAATTAGAAAATGCTTTAGTAATGGGAATGGCTGTCACTATAGTATTAATATTATCTAATTTTATTATTTCTATAGTATCAAAATACATAGATAATAAAGTAAGGATACCTTGTTTTATAATTATTATCGCAGGATTAGTAACTATTCTTGAAATACTAATGAATACATATCTTCCTACAATGTATAAAATATTAGGAATATATATTCCCTTAATTGTAGTAAATTGTATTATCTTAGGAAGAGCTGAAAGCTATGCCTCTAAGAATAAACCAATATCTAGTATTATTGATGGTTTAGCTATTGGATTAGGATTTACTTTAGCGATTTCTATTATTTCTGTTATAAGAGAAATAATAGGAAGCGGTACCTTAACTATTTTTGATAGTACATCTAAGTTAATTGGGTATAAAGCAATATATAATATATTTGATTATCCAATAAAAGTATTTACTACACCAGCAGGAGCTTTTTTAACATTAGCTATTATTATTGCGATAATAAATAAGATAAAAAGTAAAAAGGAGGTAGTTAAATAATGAATTTACTAACTCTAGCGATTAATGCAATATTAATTGAAAATCTTATTTTAATGAAATTTTTAGGTATATGTCCTTTTATTGGACTTTCTAAAAGAAAAAGAACAGCTATTGGGATTAGTTTTGCTTCAATATTTGTAATGACAATATCATCTATTCTTTCATACTTTATATATTATAAGATATTAGTGCCTTATAATATGGAATATTTAAAAACAATAGTATTTATACTGGTAATCGCAACCTTTGTTCAATTAACTGAAATAATAATAAAATCGATATCTAAA
This sequence comes from Bacilli bacterium, assembly GCA_041655735.1. GTDB lineage: Bacteria > Bacillota_I > Bacilli_A > RF39 > UBA660 > JBBAEV01. The sequence goes on from JBBAEV010000002.1 coordinate 33,196, forward strand.
ACATTAGTAAAAACATTAGGTATATATTTACCCCTTCTTACTACCAATTGTGCTATATTAGGGGTAGCTTTAATTAGTGTAAATAGTGATTTTAACTTATTAGAAGTTATTATATATTCAATAAGTAGTGCTTTAGGATTTATGCTTGTTATGTATATTTTTGCAAGTCTTAGAGAAAGATTAGACAAATCTCCTATTCCTAAATCATTTAAAGGACTTCCTATTGCGTTTGTCACGGCAGCTATACTATCAATGATATTTACTCAGTATATAGGAGCGTAATATGTGGATTTTATTAATATTAATAATTTTATATACTTTCTCTTCATATAAAAATAATAATTGTAAATCATGTAAAAAAGATTGTAAGGGGTGTATTAAATGAAATCAGTACTAATAGTAACAATAATCTCTTTTATCGCAGGCCTGTTATTAATAATAGTTGATACATTTCTTAATAAAAAGAAAAATAATAAGAAATAACTATCACTAATGTCGATTATTAGGGAAATAAAGTTGTATAAAAACAGGAAAATATCTGTTAAATAATTTGCATTGTTATACTATTATGATATAATAAAAACTAGATGATAGGTTGATAAATGGAGGGAAGCATAATGTTAGAAAAAATAAAAAAGATATTTACTGGTAGTGACAAAGAAAAATCTGATATAGTAGAAGATGAATTTTATGACGTTACTTCTGAAGATGCTTTTAAAGAATTAGGTGCTGATGGTAATAAAATGGTTCTTTTAGAACCTAAGGCTTTTTCTGAATCACAAGCTATAGCGGATCACTTAAAATCAAGGAGATCGGTAGTAGTTAATTTTAAAAGGGTAACTCCTGAACAAGCAAAAAGGATTGTTGATTTTTTAAGTGGTACAGTATATGCCATTGGTGGAGATCTACAAAAATTAGGTAATGGTATTTTTTTATGTACTCCTCGCAACGTTCCTGTTGAAGGAAAAATGACTGAAAATGATGATAATGAATTTGTAGATATAAAGTTATAAATGGTTGCATTTTTATAAAAAGATGTTAAAATATTAGATGTATTGAGGTGGCGTTATGGAGAAGTTCACTAAAGTACTCCGTGGATACAATCCGGTGGAAGTAAACAAATTTATAGATGAGATTATTTTTAAAGTAGAAAGCATGATGGATGAAATAAAGGGAAAAGACAATGAAATCAATCTAATTAAAGAAAAATTGTCTCATTATAACGCAATTGAAACGACTTTAAATAAGGCGATTTTTGCAGCTCAAGAAGCAGGAGATCAAATTAAAAGAGTATCCCGCCAAGAAGGTAATTTAATTGTAGAAGAAGCTAAAAAGAATGCTAATAGAATTGTTAATGAAGCCTTAATACGAGCAGAGCGAACTGAATATGAAACAAATTTATTAAAAAAGAATATTTCCGTATTTAAAAATAGATTAAGAAATATTATTGAAGCTCAACTAGAAATGGTTGACGATATTGATAAAACTGAAATATAAAACAAATGATAGAGATGATATAATAAGACATTTTTAGCGAGTTAGGGATGGTGTAAGCCTGATAATAAACTTATTGTATAGATCACTCTTGATGTTTATTTCTGAAATGAGTAAGAAGTGACGTTAACTGCGTTAAAGTAATAAGTGTATACATATGTATAAACTAAGGTGGTACCGCGATGATTCGTCCTTATATTAAGGATGATTTTTTATTATAAAGGAGATGATAATATGAAAAAAATATTTGAGGAATTAAATAAAGAAAAAGTTAGTGTCGTTGAAAAAGTGATATCAGATAAATGGGAACAGGATGATATGTTAAATAAAACAATTGAAAATAGAAGTGGAAGCAAAAATTTTGTTTTTTATGAAGGACCACCGACGGCCAATGGAATGCCTGGAGTTCATCATGTTTTAGCTCGTAATTTAAAAGATGCTATATGCAAGTATAAAACTATGCAAGGTTATCGCGTTGTTAGAAAAGCAGGATGGGATACCCATGGTCTTCCTGTTGAAATAGAAGTTGAAAAAGAACTTGGTTTGAATGATAAAAATGGTATTGAAGAATATGGTATAGAAAAATTTAATGAAAAATGTAAAGAATCAGTATTTAAATATAAAAATGCTTGGGAAAAAATGACAAAGCAAATGGGTTATTTTGTTGATATGAAAGATCCATATGTTACGTATCATAATTCTTATATTGAAACTGAATGGTATATATTAAAGAAATTTTTCGATGAAGGGTTAATGTATAAAGGTCATAAAATAGTACCTTATTGCACTAGGTGTGGGACCGGTCTTGCTTCTCACGAAGTTGCGCAAGGGTATAAGGAAGTAGAAGTAAATGCTGTAACTGTACCTTTTAAATTAAAAGATGAAAATACATATTTATTAGTATGGACAACAACGCCTTGGACATTACTAGCGAATACTGCAGCTTGTGTTAATCCTAACGAAAAATATATTAAAGCTAGTAGCAAAGGATATAATTTTATATTAGCTAAGAAACTTGCAGAAAAAGTATTAGGAGATAAGTATGAAGTTCTTGAGGAATATAATGGTAAAGATTTAGAATTTAAAGAATACGAACAATTATTACCATTTTTAAAGGTTGATAAGAAAGGTTTCTTTATTACCTGTGCTGATTATGTAACTATGGATGATGGTACCGGTATTGTTCATATTGCTCCAGCTTTTGGCGAAGATGATTATAATGTAGGTAAAAAATATAATTTACCATTTTTAAATCCAGTAGGAGAAAATGGTAAATATATCGAAGGTCCTTGGCAAGGAATGCCAGTTTTTGAAACTGATATTGAAATAATAAAATATTTAAAGAAAAATGACAAACTATTTAAAAAGGAAAAATTATCTCATAACTACCCACATTGCTGGAGATGTTCAACACCACTCCTTTATTATGCTAAACCTAGTTGGTATATAAAGATGACAGAACTTAGAGATAAATTAGTTAAAAATAATAATGAAATTAATTGGTATCCAGCTTTTGTTGGGGAAAAAAGGTTTGGTAACTGGCTTGAAAACGTTAATGATTGGGCTCTGTCTAGAAATAGATACTGGGGGACCCCTCTTAACATTTGGAAATGTGAATGTGGTCATTTAGAAAGTATTGGGTCAATTAAAGAATTAGTTAAAAAAGCAGTTGAAGATATTGATGAAACAATTGAACTACATCGCCCATATGTAGATAACATCCATATTAAATGCCCAAAATGTGGTAAATTAATAAGTAGGGTAAAAGAAGTAATTGATTGTTGGTTTGATTCAGGAAGTATGCCATTTGCACAGTATCATTATCCATTTGAAAATAAAGAACTATTTGAAAATCAATTTCCTGCAGATTTTATATCAGAAGCAATTGACCAAACCAGAGGTTGGTTTTACTCATTACTTGCCATTTCAACATTTGTAATGAATACAAGTTCATATAAAAATGTCTTAGTAACTGATTTATTAGTAGATAAAAATGGCCAAAAAATGAGTAAGTCAAAAGGAAACGCTATAGATCCTTTTGAAATGTTTGAAGAATATGGAGCAGACACCTTAAGATGGTACTTGCTTTATGTATCACCAGTATGGACCCCAATGAAGTTTGATATTGAGGGGTTAAAAGAAGTTCGTTCTAAGTTCTTTAATACTTTAAGAAACACTTACACTTTTTTTGCACTATATGCTAATACTGATGAAATAGAAATAGAAACATGTAATATTAAATATAATGATTTAGAATTAACTGATAAATGGTTAATTAGTAAATATAATAAGTTAGTAAAAAACGTCACAGAATCTTATGATAGTTATGACTTATATAAAGTGGTAAAAGCAATAACTGAATTTGTGTCTGAAGATTTATCAAATTGGTATATTAGAATTAATCGCAAAAGATTTTGGTCATCTAATTTTGATAATTCTAAAAAAGGTGTATATAAAACAACATATGAAGTATTAGTAGGAATAGCACAGTTAATCGCACCAATTTGTCCTTTCATTAGTGAAGAAATATATATAAAACTTACAAAAAAATACTCTGTTCATACTTCAGATTTTCCAAAACCTAATAATGAATTAATTAATGAAGAAGTAGAATTAAAAATGGATCTAGTAAGAGATCTAGTTAGTATAGGTAGATTTGTTAGAGAAGATGCTAAAACCAAAATAAGACAACCGCTAAGTGAAATTTTACTAGATAATAAAAACAAAGATATAATAGGTGATTTAACCAACCTTATACTAAGTGAATTAAATATTAAAAAAGTCCATTATGTAAAAGATTTAACAACTTATATGAATTTATCTGTAAGACCAAATTTTAAGAATGTTGGAAAGTTATTTGGCAGTAGTATTAAAGAATTTCAAAATAAACTAAGTAATTTAGCTACTACGGATGTTAATAAACTTCAAAAGAATGAATCTATCAAGATGGTTATTAATAACCAAGAATATAATATCGATGAAACAATGGTAGAAATTCGTATTACTAGTAAAGAAGGGTTTAATGTTGGTACTGATAATAAAAATTTTGTTATTCTTGATACCACTTTAAATGCTGATTTAATTCAAGAAGGAATTGCTAGAGAATTTATATCAAAAGTTCAACAATTACGTAAGAATAAAGACTTTAATGTTATTGATAGAATAATTGTTTATTATAGTAGTAACAATAATGTTAAACAAGCTATTGAAAAGCATCTTACCTATATTAAGAAAGAAACATTAGCGGAAAATATAATAGAAAAAGATGGTCTTAATGAGTCGTATGATTTAAATGGTAATGTTACAAAAATAGATGTTGAAAAATTATAAAGAGCAAACCAATTTGCTCTTTATATTTTTATTTATATTACATTTTGTTATAATAATACTAGGATAGGAGTTAATATGACTAATAATAAGAATTATAAAAAAATAGAGTTTTTTAAAATAAACAGTAAATTAGTAGAAATATTTATAGTTTTTTTAATTGTCATATTAATTTGTTTTATTATATATCCTTTTATTATCAAAATGATTAATAATGCTAGAAAAGATGTATATAGAATTAATGAACAATTAATGGTAGTAGCTACTAAAAATTATATAATAAATAAAAATATAGTTATTGAAATAAATGAAAAAGAGGAAATAACACTAGATGAATTAGTAAATAATGAGTTAATGGATAAAATATATTCATATAATAATAAACCATGTACTGGTTATGTAGAAGTGCTAAGGGAATCAAAACTTGAATATATATATAACCCTTACTTAAAATGTGATAAATATGAAACAAAGAAATAATCTTTCATAATGAAAGATTATTTTTTATAAATTTTCTAAGTATTTTTGTTAGTGCTCTTTTTTCTATTCTTGATACATAGCTTCTAGATATTCCAAGTTCTTCTGCTATTTCTTTTTGTGTTTTTTCTGCAGTATTGTTTAATCCATACCTTTTAGTAATAATTTGTTTTTCTCTTTCTGATAATATTCCAATATATTTTTGAAGTAACTTTATATTATTATCAGTATCTATTTGTTTAATATAATCTGGATTTGGTGTTTTTAAAATATCTAAAAAAGTTATTTCATTACCTTCTTTATCATATCCAATTGATTCATTTAAACTAACATTACGATTATTTTTTTTATTGCTTCTAAAATGCATTAATATTTCATTTTCAATACATCTTGCACAATAAGTAGTTATTCTTGTTCCTTTTTTATTAGAAAAAGAATCAACACCTTTTATTAATCCTATTGTACCTATACTAATTAAATCATCTGTCTCATTGTGATTGCTAACATATTTTTTTACTATATGCGCAACTAATCTTAAATTATGTTCAATTAATTTATTTCTTGCATTTTTATCCCCAACCAATGCTTTTTTAATATACTCTTCTTCTATTTTGCGGTCTAATGGCTCAGGGAATAAACTATTACTATAAGAACCAGAAAAGAAGAAAAATTCCTTTATTATTTGTAAAAGAATTGATAAAAACATAACATCACCTAATAAAGTATATTAAAAGTAAAAATATTTTATATATTGTCCAAATGGCTAATTTGACACACAATATTATTTGATTTATAAAAAATATTATTGAAAAAAGAAAGCTGGTAAATAATGGTAAGAGAAAATAAGGTAGAAGCAATAAAAAAATATATATACGCTCAAAAAAAATAATAGAATGATTCTCTATTATTTTTTTGTTTTTTTTAAAAATATGTAATCTATATGTTATAATAAAAGAAATAGATATTATAGAGGTGTTTGTATGAATAGTATAAAAGACTATATTATTAATAATACTATCATCTTAGATGTAAATCAAAAAGAATTCATAAAATTATTGCCCAAATTAAAAAGATTATCAAGAAAAGGTATTATTATAAAAATAAAAAATAGTAAATCAAAAGAAATATCACACATATTAAATGCATTTAATATAAAAGATATAAGGAAAAAATATGAATATATATATGATACCGTATGTGATTGTTTAGATAATCTTTTTATGAATAATAAGTACTGTGATTTTTGTAATGATAAATGTAATGCAAATAGAGAAGGATGTACAAGACATTCTAATAATGGATGTTGTTATATAAGAGGAAAATTGTGTAAACATTTAAAAAACCATAGTTGTACAATTAAGTGTATATCATGTAAACTATTTGTATGTAGATATTTAAAAAGGAATGCTATAAAGATAAAAGTAAATGATATAAAATTATTAAAATATTTTTTTAATAGAAAACAAAAAGAAATAATAGAGTATAGTTTTTATACTCCTAAAGATAAAATAATTGATAGATTAATTAAGAAGAGGTGATATAATGGAAAACTACATACCTGATATATATAAAAAATCAATATATGATGTAGATTATAAGAAATTAAAAAAGATAGGCATTAAGTGTTTATTAATAGATTTAGATAATACAATAATAGCTAAAAAAAATGATTTACCTACTCAAAAAGATATTGATTTATTTAATAAGATAAAAGAATTAGGATTTAAAGTGATTATATTTTCTAATGGTTTTAAAAGAAGAATTAAAAAGAGTAGTGACATATTAAAAGTAGAATTTATTTCTTTTGCCCAAAAACCAGCATCCAAAAATTATTTAAAAGTGATGGATAAATATAGTTATAAAGAAACTGAAGTAGCTATTATCGGCGATCAACTGAAAACAGATATTTTAGGAGGAAACAAAGTAGGTATAACTACAATATTAGTAAAACCTATTAGTAAAAAAGATATGTTTTTAACTTTATTTAACCGTTTCCTGGAAAACAGAATATTTAAAAAATTAAGTAAAAAAGATCTTCTCAGAAAAGGACGCTATTATGAGTAAAATGTGTTTGGGTTGTGGTAGTCTTCTTCAATGTGATGATAAAAATAAATCAGGTTATATAAAGAAAGAATTAATAAATGAAGAAGATGTAATATGTGAAAGGTGTTATAAGTTAAAAAATTATGGTAAATTATCAAGGAAAGATGAAGTAGATATTAATAAAATATTTAATAAAATAAATGGTAATGATTTAATTATTTATATAACTGATATATTAAATATTAATGTAATTAATAATTTTTCTAATCCTATTTTGTTAGTGCTAGGGAAGAAGGATTTACTTCCTAAATCAATAAAAGATAGTAAATTAATTAATTTTATAAAAAGCAATATAATAGAAGGTAATATTATTGATATTGTTATTTTAAGTAGTATTGAAAATTATAATATGGATCAAATATATAGTATAATAATGAAATATAAAAAGAGTAATAATGTATATATAGTAGGCAATGTTAATGCTGGCAAATCTACCTTTATTAATAAATTTATAAAAAATTATTCTCATCAGGATATAAACTTAACTATAAGCGATGTTCCTGGAACTACCTTAGATTTAATATCTATTCCTATTAATAAAGATTTAACTCTTATTGATACTCCGGGCATTTTATATAATAATATTCAAGGTTTTTTGACTCTTGATCAGTTAAAAAGAATAATACCAAAAAAGGAAATAAAACCTATTATATATCAAATAGAATCAAATCAAACTTTAATGATAGATGAGTTTGTTAGAATTGATTATATTAAAGGGGAAAGAAATAGTTTTACTATATATACTTCTAATGCAATAAATATTAATCGCTCAAAAGTTGATTCTCATAATAAACTAAAAGATAATATCAAGCATACCTTTACTATTGAAAATAAAGATATAGTATTAAATGGTTTAGGTTGGATAAAAATAATTAAAAAAGCCACTGTTGATATATATTTAAAATATGATATAGATATAATAATTAGAGATCCATTAATTTAAAGGAATAAGATAGTAATTCAAGAATAACCTCATAGGAGGTTATTTTTATGATTAAACAAAAAAAGTATGTATTAGTAATTTTTATAACAATTGTAATTCTATTAATAATGATATTTTATAAACCAGAAAAGAAAGAAGTTTTAGCTCAAGATAATATCATTAAAAATGGTTTAATAGAGGAAAAACCTAAAAAAGAAGATATTACTACCATAAAAGTTGATATAAAGGGGGCAGTTAATAAGCCAGGGGTTTATAAAATGGATAGTAATTCAAGAGTAATTGATGTATTAAATAAAGCTGAAGGAATAAGTAAAAATGGGGATACTAGATTTATTAATTTAAGCAAAAAATTAACAGATGAAATGGTAATCATTATTTATACTAAAGAAGAGACTGAAACAATAAAAGAAGGAAACAAAAAGATAGAATATATTGAAATAGAAAAAGAATGCTTATGTAATGAAGCATCTATTGTTGATTGTGAAAATAACAATATCGAAAGGAAAATTTCTATTAACAACGCCTCTTTAGAACAACTACAAACTTTACCAGGGATAGGTTTATCAAAAGCTGAAGCTATTATTGAATATCGTACTAGCAATAGTTTTAATACATTAGAAGATATAATGAATGTACCAGGTATTGGTGAATCAATTTATGATAAAATTAAGAACCATATTACTTTGTGATAAATTATATTATTTTATATTTGTAATAGTTTTAATTGTAGTCATAGTATTATTTAATTTTTTTCCAGAAACATCAAAGTATAAGGGTAGTGAAAAAGTTATATATGGATATATAATAAATAAAAAAATAGATGGAGATAAATTAACTATTGAATTAAAAACCAAAGAAAAAATAATAGTTAATATGTATATAAAAACAGAAGAGGAAAAAGAATATATTAAAGACAACCATTATTTAGGAGATTATATAAAAGTAACAGGAGAACTTGTTAAACCGAGTAATAACACTGTATTTAATTTATTTAACTATAAAAAATATTTGGATAATAAAAATATATATTGGTTATTTAATGCAGAATCAATAGAAAAAATAAAAGATAATAATAAAATATTTTATTCAATAAAAGAAAATATATATAAAAGAGTAGATAATATAAAATATTCTAATAATCATATAAGAATGCTTTTACTGGGGGATAAAAGTTATATTGATAATAATACACTAGATAGTTTTAAAATAAATGGTATTAGCCATTTATTTGCCATTTCTGGCATGCATGTTTCAATATTAAGTGTGATTCTACTGTTTGTGTTAAAAAAAATAAGAATATCAGAATATATACGCTATTTAATAGTATCTTTATTTTTACTATTTTTTCTTTTCCTCGCTAATTATATGCCTGGAGTATCAAGAGCGGTATTATTTTTTATTTTACTTTCTATTAATAAAATATATTATTTTCATATTAAACCAATAAATATTTTATTATTAACTATTTCTATTCTCTTAATAATAAAAAAAGGTTATATATTTGATCTTGGATTCCAATTATCATCAATAATATCATTATATTTATTATTCTCCCAGAAAATAATAGCTAAATATAATAAATATTTTATTAAATTATTAATTGTATCATTAGTAGCTTTTTTAAGTAGTATGCCTCTTATTATTTATAATTTTTTTGAATTGAATCTATTAAGTCCATTAATTAATTTAATATTTGTACCATTTGTTTCCATTATTGTATTTCCATTCTCTTTTATTACTTTTTTATTTCCATTTTTTGATAGTGTTTTATTTTTCTTTATTAATATATTAGAAGGTTTATCTGTTTTAATCAGTAAAATTTCTTTTTTTAAAATTATTATACCTAAACCTAACATAGCATTTATTTTTTTGTATTATATTTTAATAACATATATATTATTAACATTAAATAAAAAAAGCATTATTTTATTAATAATATTATTTATAATTAATTATAAATTACCCTTATTAAATACATATGGTTATATGATAATGATAGATGTTAATCAAGGAGATTCTATATTAATAAGTTATCCATATAGTAAAACAAATATTTTAATAGATACAGGGGGCAAGGATAATTATTATAAAGAATCATGGAAACAAAGAATAAGAGAATATTCATTAGGAAAAGACAGAATAATTCCGTTATTAAAATCATTAGGAATAAGAAAACTTGATTATTTAATTATTACCCATGGTGATAATGATCATATAGGAGAAGCAATTAATCTAGTTAATAATTATAAAGTAATAAATGTTTTATTAAATAAAGGGAAAATAAATAATAATGAGAAAAAGTTAATAAGTTATATAAAAAAACATAACATTAAATATAGTCTAATCACAAAAGATAACATATTAATAAATAATAGCTTATATATAATAAATGATAAAATATATAATAATGAAAACGATAATAGTACCATACTATATTTTAATATTAATAAGCATAAAATGTTATTAACTGGTGACATATCAAAACATGTAGAAAATGATTTAATTAATAATTATCAATTGAATAATATCAACATATTAAAAATAGCTCATCACGGTTCTAATACAAGCACTAGTTCCTCATTTTTAAATGAAATAAACACTAAATATGCATTTATATCGGTAGGTAAAAATAATAGATTTAATCATCCAAGCATAGAGGTATTAGAAAGTTTAAAAAATAAAAACATCAATACATATATGACTAGTACACATGGCAGTATTAAATATATTTTTGATAAAAATGGAACCATTTTTACATGTCCACCATAAATATATTAGTGAGGACGCTACGTGTTAGCGTTCATATAGATGAGGAAGCATTTTGCTTCCTTTTTCCATGCATATAAGCTATAATTAAATTGGTGGTAATATGATTTATGTACTTTATGGAACAGAAAAATATTTAATTGATCAAAAATTAAAATCCATTCTTTCTAAAGAAAATATAAGTTTTGATAACATTTCAAAATATGACATGAAAGAAACTCCTTTATCGTTTGTATTAGAAGATGCATTAATGCCTTCACTCTTTACTAATAAAAAATTTATTATATGCAATAATTGTTATTTTCTAACTGCTAGTACTATAAAATCAGATATAGACCATAACACTGATGAATTAGTTAATTATATAAATCTAAAAAACAATGACACTATAATTATTTTTATAGTTGATTATGAGACACTAGATGAAAGAAAAAAGGTAGTGAAGTTATTAAAAAAAGAAACCAATTTATATAAAGCCAATAAACTAATTGATAATGATTTAATAAATTATATTATTAATCATTTAAAAGAGAACAATTATAAAATATCAAGGAATGATGCTTTATATTTAAAAGATAGAACTAATAATAATCTAGATATAGTTTATCAGGAATTAAATAAATTAATGTTATATAAAGAAAATGAAAAAGAAATAACAGAAGAAGATATAAATGAATTAGTATCAAAAAATATTGATGATAATATTTTTTCATTGATAAATGCAGTAGTCGATAACAACAAACCTAAAATAATGGAAATATATAATGAATTGATAAGAAATAATGAAGAGCCGGTAAAAATAATTGTATTAATAGCGAATCAATTCAGGTTAATATATCAAACTAAGGTTTTATATAATCAAGGTTATACAGAAAAAGATATTTCTTCTAAATTAGGCGTTCATCCATATCGCATCAAGCTTGCTTATCAAAAAGGTAAAATAATGGATGAAAAGAAAATACTAAAATATTTAAGTTATCTTGCCAATCTTGATTTTGAGATAAAAAGTGGTAAAATAGACAAATATCTTGGTTTGGAATTGTTTTTATTAAAGATATAACAAATAAAAAGGATTAAAAAAGGATATCAAATGATATCCTTTTTACTATATATACAGCCACAATAATTTTGTCTATATAAATCATACTTTTTACTAAGTTCAATAGATTTTTTATAACCATCATTCTTTTTAAAATCACTTTCTAAATATTTGATGTTATATTTATTTTCTAATTCTTTTCCGATTTCATTTAACCAATTACTATTTTTATATGGACTTACTGATAAAGTAGAAGTAAATATATCAGCATTAACTGCTATAGCTTTTAAAGCAGTTCTTTCTAATCTCATTTTATAGCAATTTAAACATCTTTTGCCTTTTTCTGGTTCTTTTTCTAAACCATAAGATATGTTTTTAAAATCATTATTATAATAATCGTCAATATATATTTTTATATTTGGATAATTGTTTTTAATAAAATTTTTTAGTTCGATATATCTTTTATTAAATTCCTCATAGGGTTCAATATTAGGGTTATAAAAATAAATAGAAATATCATAAATATTATTTAATATTGATAATACATAACTACTACAAGGAGCACAACATACATGAAGTAATAATTTTTTCTTCATATTAATTTGCCTCTAAATAAACAGTTTTATCATATGTATGTTGAGTTTTCTCTAATTTTTCTAATTCTTTTGTAGTTATCAAGAAAAAAGTATGTTCTAATCTATCTTTATTAGAATTTTTTATAACAGGATCATCCCAAGTTAAATCTAAATGATACCATTTTCCATCTAATTTAACATAATTCCAAATGTGAGTATTAGAGGCTATTTTATAATTTTTTATATCAAATATCTCTAAAAACAAAGCCATCGCATCAGCATAGCCGCCACATATTGCGAAGCCTTCTATTAAAGCACCATAAGCATTATTAGAAGAATAATTACTTTTACCTGTTTTGGTATACTTAGAATCATATTTTGTATTATTAATTATATAATCATGAATTGCTTTTACTTTTTCTCTATTAGTCATTGTATCTTTTATTACTTTATTGATAATTTGATTTATTTTTATATCTATTTCTAATTTCATATCTGAGGTATACATTTTATTAATATTAATCTCAACTTCTCCTATATTATTAGTTATTGTTTCAATATGATGATAACTATTATATGGATGAACAAAATTATTTAATTGATTTAATTTAATCGCGTTATTACTCAAACTATTAACATCATTTATACAATCATTATATTCTTTATCACAAGAAAAATTAAATTTATCCCAACCAGAGTTAATAGAAGTATAAAATATATTCTTTATATCTTCTTTGTTATTTGGCTCAAATTCATTTGTGTCTTTAACATATAGAAAAGCATCATCTTTCTTATATATATTTGCTTCAGGCACTTCTATTTCTTTGGTTTTTACAAATAAATTTACAGTATTATTAATAATTGGTTTTCGATAATTATATATACAAAATAATAGCCCTAAAGTAATTAAAATACCAAATGTTTTTTTCATTTAATCACCTACTTATATTTTAACATAAAAAAGAAGTAATATATTTATTACTCCATATTATTAACATTTTTTGTCAAACGAGTTTTATATCTATTAGCTGTATTTTTATGAATAAAACCCTTTGATAAAGCTTTATCAATTCTTTTTATTGCGATATTTAATAAATCTTGAGCTTGTTTTTTATCTTTGCTTTTACAAGCATTATCTACTTTTTTAATAGAACTTTTCATGCTTGCTTTAAACATATTATTGCTATCATTCTTTTTTTGATTAACAATAACTCTTTTTTTTTCACTTTTAATAGTTGGCACTTTTTCACCTCCAAGTAATAACAATATTAATTTTAACAAACTATCCTCATAAAATCAATAATATAATCATATTTTATGGGGAAAATAATTATAGGGTGAAAATATGAATGATGAAATAGATTTGAGTAAATATAAAATAAGAACTGATTTAGCTATTGAAGAGATAGAACGATTAAAACCTGAATTAACTGGCATTATATCTGAACAAGAACAAATAAAAGATATAAAAATAACGAGAGTAACTGTTGAAGAAGAAGGATCAAAAAAAATAGGTAAAAATCCAGGAGAATATATTACTATTGAATTTAAAGATATTACTGATTATGAAAATAAAGAAAATTTAAAAAAAATATTTTCTAATGAATTAAAAGAATTGTTAAAAAAGATAAATATCAAACAAACAGATACTTGTTTAATAGTAGGATTAGGTAATAGAAAATCTACTCCTGATTCATTAGGCCCTGTTACAGTTGATAGTATTTTAGTAACCAAACATTTATTTGATTTAGATAAAAAGAATGTAAATAGGGGATTTCGCCCTGTTAGTGCCTTTACACCTGGAGTAATGGGTGAAACAGGCATTGAAACAAGCGAAATTATATTAGGTATAATAGAACGTATTAAACCAGATTTTATAATTGCGATTGATGCTTTAGCGTCACAATCTATAAATAGAGTAAACAGAACTATTCAAATGACTGATACAGGTATTCATCCTGGTAGTGGTGTAGGAAACGCGAGAAAAGAATTAAATAAAAACACAATAGGTATACCAGTTATTGCTTTAGGGGTTCCTACTGTTGTTGATGCAGTTACTATAGTAGGTGATACTATTGATTACATTGTTAAACATTTTTCATATAAAACACAAAATATTAATAATCCTGTTAGTAAATTAGCCCCATTAATTAACATTGAAAATGAAAATATAGTAGAACTTTCTAAAGATCAAAAAGAAAAATTGATGGGTATAATAGGGGGTCTTGAAGAAAATGATTTAAAACAATTAATATTTGAAATATTAACCCCTATGGGTTATAACCTTATGGTAACTCCTAAAGAAGTAGATTTTATTATGGAAAAATTAGTAGATATTATATCAGGAGGTATTAATAATACCTTACATCGACAAGTTACGAAATCATAAGAGAATATAATTATTCATAAGTTATAGAAAATGGGTGATTGTATGAAAAAAATAAGATTTCGTAAAAAATATCACCAAAATAAAATGAAATATTTTATATATATAATAATCATTCTTATTGGTTATAACATAGTTCTATCATTATTTAATAATATTAATATCAATACAACTAATGAAGAATTTATAAAAACGTTATTAAATCAATCTAATCATCATTTGATATCAAATAAATCATTGATAAATAAAACGCTATATTTTTTATCAAACATAGATTTTAATAAACCAACTACCATCTTGCAGAATAATTTTACAAACATTATAAATATAGAAGATTATACTAAGGGGATTATTACTGATATTGAATATAATGATGACTATTCTGAACTTAATGAGCTTCAAAAAAATAGTGGATATGTTGAGGACCCTAATCCTATTAAAATTGAAGACCCTATTATATATATATATAATACTCATCAATTAGAAAGTTATAATAAATCTAATATTGAGGTATATAATATAGCTCCTACTGTTATGACGGCCTCTTATATTATGCGAGAGAAGTTAAATAAAATAGGATTGCCCACTATGGTTGAAAATGCTGATTTTACTGAAATATTAAGAATTAATAATTGGAATTATTCTGCATCTTATAAAGTGTCAAGAGGATATATTATTTCTGCTAAAGAAAAATATAATTCTTTAAAATATTATATTGATATTCATCGTGATTCTACTAATGGAAAATTATCCACAATTGCTATTGATGGGACAAAATATGCAAGATTAATGTTTGTAGTAGGTTTAGAAAATAAAAATTATAAACCTAATTTAGAATTTGCTAGGAAATTACATCTTATGATAGATAAAGAATATCCTGATCTAAGTAGGGGCGTACTTACCAAAAAAGGTAAAGGAGTAAACGGGGTATATAATCAAGATCTAGATAGCAACATGTTTTTAATAGAAATAGGTGGAGTGGATAGTAATATAGAAGAAGTAACTAATTCTATTTCAGTTATGGTAGATATATTAAGTAAATACATAAAGGAGAATTAATATGGAGGAAGAAAAAGAAAAAAAATACACAATATTCAAATGGATTTTTTTAGTATTATCGCTCATATTCTTAACTTTATATATATCCCAAGCTACTGGTTACTACGAATTCCAACAACAAAAGCGTGTTAAATTAACTGAAGAAAAAATAAAGGAATTTGAAAAAGATGTTGCATCAGGAGAAAAGATTGATATAAATGATTATTTAGAAGATATGGAAGTAGATTATAATAATGGAGTATCAAAAGCTGGTTTAAAAATCTCAGAAAAAATAGAAGGTATATTTAATGGCGGAATGAAATTCTTTTTTGAATTTTTAGAAGCATTATTTGGCAGTTAACAATGGCAAGTAAATGTATATAAAGTTGCATATATTAAATAAATATGTTAAATTATAAGTAATAAATGAGGTGAATTTTTATGAGTAGAGGAAAATTAAAAATTGGTAAAAATGCAGCTAATACATTAAGAAGAAGATATGTTATTAAAAAACCAGCAAGATTTATTGCTTTTGTTGGGTTATCAGTAGTTTTATTAACATCATTATTTATTCCTCAAACAACCTGGAGGCAAATTGGCGGAGCTATAAATATGCAAAATGCTAGAGGAACTTATGGTGTTTTAAAAGAAACAGAAACAAATGCTACTTTTAAAGAAGAAGAAGCAATTAAATATTATTTACAATATTATTTTCCGCAAATTGATGGCAGTAAATATGCTGAAAATAATGGCTGGTTTAAAGCTGCTGTGTTAGTTGAAGAAATGACTGATGGTGCTATTAAAGTTGACACCAATTCAGGGCCTGAAAAAACTAGAAAATATTATATAGAAAGAGATCAAGCAAAAATAGATGAGTATAATAAGAAAAACCCAGACTTTAAAGAATTAACTCCATTAACACTTGATATATCAAATATTAAACCAGAAGAACATAATATTTTTAAGAGCTAATAAGAGAATAAATTAATTCTCTTTTTTTTATTTAGGTGTTATAATTTAAGAAGGTGATTTTATGAACAAACAAAATATTAGAAACTTTTCGATAATTGCCCATATTGATCATGGGAAAAGTACTTTAGCTGATCGTATATTAGAAATAACTAATACTGTATCAAGTAGAAACATGAAACAACAATTATTAGATAATATGGAGTTAGAAAGAGAAAGAGGCATTACAATTAAGTTAAATGCTGTTCAATTAAAATACAATTATAATAATGAAGAATATATCTTACATTTAATAGATACTCCAGGGCATGTTGATTTTACATATGAAGTATCTAGATCTTTAGCGGCTTGTGAAGGGGCTGTCTTAGTTGTTGATGCAGCTCAGGGTATTGAAGCACAAACTATTGCGAATGTTTATCTAGCTTTAGAAAACGATTTAAAAATAATACCAGTTATTAATAAAATTGATTTACCAAATGCAGATCCAGATAAAGTAAAAAAAGAATTAAAGGAAACATTTGGTTTTAATGATAAAGAAATAATATCAGTAAGTGCTAAAACGGGAAAGGGAATAGATAAAGTATTAGAAAGAGTTATAAAAGAAATACCAGCTCCCAGTGGAAAAACTGAAGAGCCTCCTCAAGCTCTTATCTTTGATAGTTTTTATGACCCTTATCGTGGTGTTATAGCTTTGGTAAAGATAGTAAATGGCAAAGTAAAAAAAGGTGATTATATTAAAATGATGAATACTAATGCAGTGTATGATGTTATCGAATTAGGTATTAATAATCCCTTTGAAGTAAGAAAAGATGAACTTATAACTGGAGAAGTGGGATGGATTAACGCTGGCATAAAAGATATTAAAGATATAAAAGTAGGAGATACTATAACTTTAAAAAATAATCCTTCAACTAATAAACCACCTGGATATAAACCAATGAAACCAATGGTATTTTGTGGACTTTATCCAATTGATTCTACTAAATACACATTATTAAAAGATGCATTAGATAAACTAAAATTAAACGATGCTGCCTTAGAATTTGAACCAGAAACATCTACATCTTTAGGATTTGGCTTTAGATGTGGTTTTTTAGGTATGCTTCATATGGAAATAATTGAAGAAAGAATAGAAAGAGAATTTAAAATAGATTTAATCGCAACCTCTCCTAGTGTTATATATGAAGTTTATCTGACTGATAAAACCATGATTACTATTGATAACCCCACTAAAATGCCAGACAAACAAAAGATAGAGGAAATAAAAGAACCGTATATAAAAACTAGTATTTTAGTACCTAATGAATATGTAGGTAGCATTATGGAATTATGTCAAGAAAAAAGAGGTACATATATTAATATGGATTATATTGATAAAAATAGAGTTAATATTCATTACGAAGTGCCTTTATCAGAAATTGTATATGATTTTTTTGATAAATTAAAATCATATTCTAAAGGTTATGCTTCTTTTGATTATGAATTAATAGGATATAAAACTAATGATTTAGTAAAAATGGATATTTTATTAAATAATGAAATAGTAGATGCTTTAAGTATTATAGTTCATAGAGATTTTGCCTATAATAGAGGCAGAATAATAGTAAATAAATTAAAAAATATAATACCTAGACAAATGTTTGAAGTACCTGTTCAAGCAGTTATTGGAAGTAAAGTAATAGCTAGATCTGATATTAAAGCCTTGAGAAAAAATGTATTAGCTAAATGTTATGGTGGAGATGTTTCTAGAAAAAGAAAACTACTTGAAAAACAAAAAGAAGGAAAGAAGAGAATGAAAAGAGTAGGTAATGTTGAGATACCTCAAGAAGCATTCTTATCTGTATTAAGTGTAGATGAATAAAAAAAAGATGATTAATATCATCTTTTTAGTTATCTGTTTCACTTGAATTAAGTGGGGCTTTACCACAATTACATCTTTTTGCATAAACATAAGAACTTTTATCTTTTTTTGTTGTATCTTTTGTTCTATCTTTATGTCGTTTTGTTTTGTAGTAACTATCAGCATATCTTTCTAAATACTTTTTCATAAATAATACTTTTTTAGGATTGTTAGCAACCCCTACTATATATAGATACTCACGATATTCTTCCATCCAAGTTTTATCACTTATTTCGTTTTTAGAAGGATCAAAAATATATCCATCCGCCTCTTTGTCGTGGCTTTCAATAGCTTCTTGATATGCATCTTTATATCTATTTAAATATGCATTCATAGTTTCTAATTGAACTGGATTATTTATTATTTTCATTATAGACATATATTCACAATAACGTTTATATGAAAAGTTATTTAGTATATTGTCCTTTCTCTTCTTTGAATGTAATTTAATAATATTTCTTTTCCCTATATTATCTTCTTCATCATTTTCAAATATAAATTGTTCATCAAAATTACCAGCCATAAAATCTCTTATAGCTTGTTCTTCTAAATCTTTTATTAAACGAGCTTCTTTTTTTAAAATATTGAATAATTCTTTATACTTTCCCCAAGTTCTTTGATTCATTGTTGACATGTTTTACTCCTCCATAAATTATTTGATGTTAAATATTATACGAAGAAACTAAACTTATGTCAATTAAATTATGGTATAATTTTCCTATCGAGGTGTTTATATGAACAGTATATATATTCATATTCCTTTCTGTAAGAATATTTGTTCTTATTGTGACTTTTGTAAAATTTATTATAATGAAACTTTAGTAAATAAATATTTAGAGGCATTAAGTAATGAAATAAAAAACAATTACAAAAAAGAAAAAATAAAAACTTTATATATTGGAGGTGGAACTCCCTCTTCTTTAAATTTAAAACAATTAAAAAAAATATTTGGTATAATTAAACAAATTAAATTAGATAAAGATTATGAATTTACTTTTGAACTTAATCCTGATGATCTAATAAAAGAAAAACTTCTTCTTTTAAAGAAAAATAAAGTAAATAGAATAAGTATTGGTGTTCAAACTTTCAATAACAAATATTTAAAGCTATTAAATAGAAGCCATAATATTAAACAAATAAAAGATGGTATTAAATTATCTAAAAGTATAGGTCTTAATAATATTAATTTAGATTTAATGTATGGTTTTTCTAATCAAACATTTAAAGAATTAAAGAAAGATGTAAAAACACTGCTATCATTAAATCCTACTCATATATCTACTTATTCATTAATATTAGAACCTAATACTATTCTATATATTAACAACAACAAACCTATTAATGAAGATTTAGAATATAAAATGTATCAGTATATATGTAAAAAAATGCAAAAGAAAAAATATATTCATTATGAAATAAGTAATTTTTCAAAAGATAATTACCAATCAAACCATAATTTAAATTATTGGGATAATAATGAATACTATGGTTTTGGTTTAGGAGCTCACGGTTATATAAATGATTTCAGATATGAGAACACTAGAAGTATAAATAAATATATAAAGGGGAATTATTTATTAAAAAGCCATAAATTGACCAAAAAAGAGACAATGGAAAATGAACTTATTTTAGGACTTAGAAAAATAGAAGGAATATCAATATTAAAATTTAAAAAAAAGTTTAATATTGATATAGAAAAAGTATTTGGTATAAACTTGTTAGAAAGAAAAAAAAATAATCTTTTTATAAAAGAAAAAAATATTTATATAATGAATGAAATATTAAATAAAGTATTAGAAGAGGTAGAAGAGTAAATGAATAAATTAAAATTAATGGTAGATATGGATTGGGTTATATGTGATAATGGGTTTCTACAAATAATGAATGAATTTTTGGGAACTAATTATCCCCAAGATTATTTTAAAAAGTATTATATGCAGGAAACAATACCAAAAGAAAAGAAGAAAGCTTTTTTTAAATACTTTAAAGAAAAAAATTTTTATAATTATACACATTTATATGAAGGAGTCTACGAAGCATTGAAAGAATTAAATGATAAATATGAATTATATATTTCTACTTCATTTATAATACCTGATATAAAAAGAGAATTAGGTTATTACTTAACATATAAATTTGAATATTTAATGAGAGAGCTGTCATTTTTAAAACCTGAAAATATAATATTTGTAGATGATAAAAATTTATTAAAAGCTGACATTATGATAGATGATAAAATAAATAATTTAAATGGAGCAAATAAAAAAATATTATTTACTGCTTATCATAATAAAGAAATAAATGATAAAGAATTAAAGGAAAACGGTGTTATTCGAGTAAATAATTGGGATGAAATAAAAAAAATGTTATAAACTGGAAA
>JBBAEV010000003.1:0-51856 GCA_041655735.1 Bacilli bacterium
CTTGTTCAACATTCTGATACAGCTGGTATAAATTGTCTTTGTTCATCAGGAATATCGGTAACATCATAAGCTGCAATATATCTTTCGTTTCTTTTTAATCTTTTAGGAATTTCATTTTCAGAAACAATTTTAAAGGTATCTTTTTCACTATCATACTTTATTGTTATTAAACGAGAATTTAAAGCACTTTTTAATTGTTCAATTTCCCTAGCATCTTTAGAACTAAGATCCTTTTGTATTATCAAATATTTTGTATTTGCATTACTTTCTTGCATAAATTTATCTCTCCTTTTTAGTAAGTATTAATATATCATATTAATACTATTATTTCAAGTAGCTAAATTTTCCAAATACCTTAACGCATCATCAAAAGTACTAACACCTATTATTTTTATCTTATAATTCTTATCTTCTTTTATCTTTATCGCTTCTTCATAATTAGAACCATTAGCGACTAAAAATATATCAGCTTTAGAATTAATCGCACTTTTTAGTTTATATTCTATACCACCTACTTCTCCTACATTACCATTTCTATCAATAGTACCAGTCCCAACTATACGATATCCTTTAGTAATATCAGTAGGAGTTAATTTATTATATATCGCAAGAGCTAACATAAAACCACCTGATGGACCTGATTCATCTTCTTCAAAATTAAAATTTATTTTAGGATTACATTCATAATCATATTTAGTTACCAAATATATACCTGTTATTTTACTATCATTATAATTTATAACTTTAATATATTTATCTTTTTCTTTACCTTCTTCTATTACTTTTAAATTAATGGTATCACCTATATTGTATTTTTCAATAAGGGATGAATATTGTTCTTGAGTGGTTAATTTTTCTCCTTCTATCTCAATTATTTCATCACCTATTTTTAAATCAGTTCTAGCCTTATCATAAATATAAACAACATAATTATGATATTTATTTATAATAAACTTTTTACCTAATTTATTATATACAACATATGCAGCATTTTGATTGGCTTCATCCAAAAACATTTTATTACGATATGATACTTCTTCATAACTTTCGTTATCATATTTTATATCTTCCTCTTGTACTCTTTCCCAATTGGGCATTAGATATGATATCAGCAAAGTGGGAATAGTTCCTCTTATTTCAGTGACATATGCAAAATTAAAACTGCCATTACTTTTATATTCATCGTTAATATTAACTTTTTGTGATATATCTTTTATGCCCCCTGGTAAATAAATATAACAAGATAAAGGAATAGTAAAGATGAAATAAAGAACTATCATTAAAATAATTAATTTTATATTCTGTTTCAAATATTTTTTTATTTTTTCATATAATTTAATAATCATCTCATCATTCCCTCTATTATAAAATTATAACAAAAAAGGAGTATTTTATGAATAAAAAAATATCTAGTGTTGTCATTTTAATTGTAGTACTTTTTATTTCTTTTCAAATATTATCTGATTCTAAAGATATATTAGAAGCTGTTTCCTTTTCTTTTAATATTTGGAAAGATAATATATTTCCTGCTTTATTTCCTTTTTTTGTTATATCAGAATTACTAATTAATTATGGTTTTATAGAATTTTTAGGAGAATTATTAAGACCTTTAATGAATAAATTGTTTAAATTAAAGGGGGAAACAGGATTTGTTTTAGCCATGAGTATGGTAAGTGGTTTCCCCAGTAGCGCGAAATATACTAAAAGTTTATTAGAAGAAGATATAATTAACGATAAAGAAGGAACAAAATTATTAACTTTTACTCATTTTTCTAATCCTTTATTTATATTGGGAACAATATCTATTCTTTTTTTAAATAATAAAGAAATAGGATATTTAATATTATTTTCGCATTTTATTACTAATTTTATTATTGGGATAGTATTTAGAAATTATTATATATCAGAAAACAAAAAAAGAAAGGTATCTATTAGAAGAGCCTTATCTTTAATGCATCATAAAAGAATAAGTAATGATAAAAATTTTGGAGAAATATTTACTATAGCTTTAAATAAAAGTATTAACACTTTACTTTTGATATTAGGTATTGTGACTATGTTTTTAGTATTAACTACTATTATTAATAATAATGTCCATGTTGATAACTATAATCAATCAATTATAAATGGTGTTTTTGAAATGACTCAGGGCTTAAAATATATGTCATTACTTGAAATACCTTTAAAAAATAAAACTATATTATCTACCTTTTTTATATCATTGGGGGGACTTAGTGTACATATGCAGGTGTTTAGTATTATTAGTGGAACAAAGATAAAGTATTTACCTTTCCTTATTGCGAGATTATTACATGCCTCTATTGCGAGTTTAATCGTATATTTATTATTTGATTATTTCATAGCTAATTTTTGATAAATATTAACTTTTGTGTCACCATATTTTTTAGTTGTTTTTAATATTATATTATTATAATTTTCTTTTAATATTGTTTTATTATATTCACATATTATAATGCCATTATCATTTAATAAATTAAGATTGTTAATATCTTCTAAGATACTATCTAATAAGTCTAAATTATAGGGGGGATCTAAAAATATTATATCAAAGGTAATATTTTTCTTTTTAAAATAAAGTAATGCTTTTTTATAATCTTCCTTAATTACAATACCATTAGTAATATTAAAATTATTTAAGTTTTCTTTTATAATCTTTATTGCCCTAATATTATTATCAACAAAATAAACTAATTTACTTTTTCTACTTATAGCTTCTATTCCAAGATTTCCACTACCAGAAAACAAATCTAAACAAATAGATTCTTCTATATTATTACCAATAATAGAAAAGATTGATTCTTTTACTCGATCCATAGTTGGTCTAGTATTACTTAATTTAAATCCTTTTATATTTCTTCCCTTTAAATTACCACTAATTATTTTCATATTACCACCAATAATATTTTACCATATTATTTCATAACATTTATTATATCTTGAATAAAAGCTATATTAGAAATAAAACTATTTAACTTATCAGTAGATCTTAATTTATATCTTTCTTTCATTTCTGATATAAAAAGAGGAAAAACTTCTGGACTACGATTTAAATATTTATACCAAAAAGAGTTCTCTCTAATATATCTTATATAATTGGGGTTAGATTTTAATTTAAATTGTACTTCTAAATTCATTAATCTTCAAAATGTTGATACATTGGTCTAGGAGTATAAACATCTCCTGTTGTTGTGCTTTTATTTCCAATTATATCTTGAACTAATGATATAGCTTTTTGAATATTACCAATACCTTTTTGAGCGGCATCTAAATTAATACCCTTAACCATATTTATTATGTCTTTAAAACTATAATCAGTAGAAGTTTTAGTATTAATATATTCCTTCCAAGTATTATCATCTTCACCATATAAATACCATAATTCATAGAATTTTTGCCATGTCATTTCATTACTTTTTACATGTGATATCAACTCAGGATGTTTCCTTACAAAAATTTTAAAATTATCGACATCTTTCATATTATCACCTATTAATATATATGCTTATAGCCTATATATAGTTCATAACAAAAAATAAGATAGTAATTTATCTTATTTTTAATTGATAATTTTTATTTTCAATCGCTATTCTTTCAACAATAGCTAAAGCTACTATTAAACTTAAGACAAAAGATCCTCCATAACTTAAGAAAGGAAGTGGTACTCCAGTATATGGAGTTATACCAAATAAACCACTTAAGTTAATCGCTATATGAAGAAAAATATAACAAGCAATTCCATAACTTATTAATTTTCCTCTGATAGTATGAGAATTATTACCTATTCTAATAATTCTCATTAATATAAAAACATATAAAGATATAATAATTAGGGCCACTAATAATCCTGTCTCTTCCATAATAATCGCAAAAATAAAATCAGTGTGGGCTTCAGGGAGATATAAATATTTTTGGGTACTATTTCCTAACCCCACTCCTAAAAGGCTACCATTATTAATGGCAATATAACCATTACATACTTGATATCCTTCTGTTTCATAAAGAGAACATGGATCTAAAAAATTTAATCTTTCTTTTTGTTCAGCAGATAATATATTTTGCCCTGAAGTAGTAACTATTAATGCCCCCAATATTATCCCACCTATTAACATCATCTTTATAGTCTTTTTTATTTTAGTATCTACTCTTACCATAGAAAATATCAATATCACAAGTAAAGCAATTATTATTGCTGTACCAAGATCAGGTTGAAATAATACTAAAAAGAAAAATATTAACGCTATTAACAATGGTTTTAACGCTATAAAAGAATCATTTAATTTATCTTTATTATTCTCATAATAAGTCCCCATATATATTATTAAAATTATTTTTGAAAACTCACTAGGTTGAATTCCAAAAGTACCAATTCCAAGCCAACTACCTGAAGCATTACGAACACTACCATAAGAAAAAAGTAATACTAATACTATTATCGCCCCAATAAGAATTCCATTAATAATATTTTTATATTTACTAGTGGGTATATTTATAATAATACGAAAAGCTACAATACCAATAATGATAAAAAATAATTGTCTGAAAAAATAATGATATGGTGAAATGTTATATCTGACAAAAGCTTCCATATTAGAGGCACTTAGAACCATAATAACACCAAAGGTAAATAATATGATAGAAATATATAATAGTGGTTTATCCATCTTTGACATTAGGCGTTTCATATAATCACATCCCATATATATAATATCATATATTTAATTATCATTATTTTTTTTTTTATATATTAGGTAATTTAATTGTCAAAAAACACCTATGTGTAATACATTATATTAGATATACATTTAAAGGAGGTAATATAATGTATTCATATGGATATAGTGGCGGATGTGGATATAATCCATGCTGTGGAGCTGGAGGATTTGGATATCCAGGCTATGGTGGCGGATATGGTGGATTTGGATATAACGCCGCAATTATATTGGTTTTATTTATATTGTTAGTAATTGTTATTAGTTGCCGTTGTGTAGCAGCTTAAAAGAGGAGGTTTACTTCCTCTTTTCTAAATCATTTTATAATAGATATTCTATTATTTTATTTTTAACATAATGTTTACATCGGGTTAAAGAATGTGATAAAATGTTAATGCATAGGAGTGGTATTATGCTTAAATTAAAAGATATTTTAGACGAAAAAAATCTTATCTTAAGAAAAGTATGCAAAGACGTTTCTTTTCCGTTTAAATATAAAAAATTAGTAAATGATATGATGGAATATCTTGAAAAAAGCCAAGACGAAAAATATGCTGAAAAAAATAATTTACGACCAGGAATTGGACTTGCAGCTTCTCAACTTGGTATTGCTGAAAGATTTTTAGTAATAGTTCATGAGCAAGAAGATGGATCGTTTAATAAATACGCAATCATTAATCCTAAAATAATTAGTCATTCAGAAGAGTTAATATATGCAGGTGTCGGCGAAGGATGCCTTAGTATTAATCGTGAGGTAGAAGGTATTGTTCCAAGATATGCAAGAGTAACTATTGAAGGTTATAATATAAATGGTGATAAAATAAAGATTAGGGCTAGAGAAGAGTTATCTATTGCTTTTCAACATGAAATAGATCATTTAGAAGGTATATTGTTTATTGATTATATTGATAAAAAAGACCCTTTTAAAAATAGCACTAAAATGAGAATGATATAAAAAGGACACGATATTTGTTTCTAAGATATATGATTATAAAATAAATAAAAGATTATGCTTTTGCATAATCTTTTACTTCTTCTAATTTCACACTTACTAACTTACTAACTCCAGACTCTTGCATAGTCATACCATATAATACATCAGCGTATTCCATGGTTTTCTTTTTATGTGTAATAATAATAAATTGGATATTCTTTTTAAATTGTTTTAAGTATTCACCAAAGTTTTTAACATTAACTTCATCTAATGCTGCTTCTACTTCATCTAGAATACAAAATGGTACTGGTTTTACCTTTAATATTGAAAATAATAAACAAATAGCAGTTAGTGTTTTTTCACCACCAGAAAGTAATGATAAGTGTTGGAGTTTTTTACCTGGTGGTTCTGCGATAATATCAATACCTGTTTTTAATAAATCACTAGGATCTGTTAATTTTAATTCAGCATTACCACCTATAAAAAGATCTTTAAATACTTTTTTAAATTCTATTTCAACACTTTTGAACGTTTTAAAGAATTTTTCTTTCATTATACTATCCATTTCTTCAATAATTTCTAATAAAGTATTCTCAGCTTTATTTAAATCATCTCTTTGAGTGTTTAAAAAATTATATCTTTTTGATATCC
This sequence comes from Bacilli bacterium, assembly GCA_041655735.1. Lineage (GTDB taxonomy): Bacteria > Bacillota_I > Bacilli_A > RF39 > UBA660 > JBBAEV01. The sequence continues at coordinate 6,316 of JBBAEV010000003.1, forward strand.
TACTATATTCCTCAATAGCACCAATATTAACAATACCATATCCATTTATTTTTTGTTTTAGGATATTAACTTCGTTTCTAGCTTCTTGTTCAGATATTTCTAACTTATATATTTCTTTAGCTTTCTCAAAAGTTATATTATAGTCTTCATTTAAGGTTAATAATAAATTATCTAATGTTACTTCCATACGATTTATTTTTATTTCTAAGTCTCTTAATTGTTTTTGTTTTTGATTATAAACGCTATTATTCTTTTTAATATCTAGTTCTTTATCATTTATATCAGTTTGAAGATTATATTTCTTTTTAGTTAAACGTTCTATTAAGTTAGATAATTCCTCTTTCTGACGAGAATATTTATAATATTTATCCATTACTTTCAACTCAGATTTATCTATGTTATTAGAAATGTCTTTTAAATCACTTAATTCATGATTTATTTTTTGATAATTATCTTTTATTTCTTCTAATTGATTTTGTTTGTTATTAATAAATTCTTCTACATTTACCTTTTCTATTTGTTTAGAATATAATTTCGTTTCCAATTCTTTTAAATTGTAATTAAATTCTTTTATTTGATTATTTAATTTCTTATTTTCCTTTGCGATTTGAATAATATCTCTTTGTAGTTTTTCTAATTCATATTTTTCTTTGATCATACCAATAGAATTATTTTTATTTCTTCCACCAGTTAAAGAGCCTCCAATATGAATCAATTCGCCATCTAAAGTAACTATTTTATAACGATGATTTGTTTTATTTCCTAATTTATTAGCCCCATCTAAATCATTTGCGATAATAACATTGCCTAATTGATTCAAGATAATATTACGATACCTTTGATTGTAAGTAACTAAATCAGCTGCTATCCCAATAAAATTATCATCTTCTTTTATTTTCTTTAAAACATTGGGTTCAATAGCTTTAGGAATAATAATATTTAAAGGAAAGAAAGTAGCTTTACCTAAATTATTAGTTTTTAAATATTTAATAGCTTCTTTAGCATTATTCTCATTATCAGTAATAATGAATTGCATACTACTTCCCAAAGATGTTTCAATACATAAAGCATATTTTTCTTCAGTATTTATTACTTTACCAATAACATTATGAATTCCTTTTAAAGAATTATTATTTAAAGTGGCTTTTACACCATAATAAAGTAAGCCATTATTTTCAATAGAATTTTCTAATACATTTATTTTATGCTTTAAATCAGTTTCTTTAAAGCTTAAGTTGGCTAATTCTTTTAAAATTTTTTCTTTATGGTTCTTTATTTTTTCAACATTAGATTCAATATCTTCTATTAGTTTTTTTAATTCTTTTAATTCTTTATTTTTTTCTTCTAATTCTTTTTCAATAAGCGATAAATCATTTTTTATCTTTAATTCTTTTTCTTTTAATTCAATAACATTACTATCAATTTTATCATCAGAAATATTATATTTTTGTCTTTCCAAAGTAATTTGTTTTTGACTATTAAGTTTTTCTACTTTAGTAGTAATATCAATTAATTCTTTACTCTTATTTTGAATTTGTTCTTCTAATTTACTTAGTTCTAATTTTAATCTTTCTATTTCACCCTCATTACCACTATCACTAGTATCTAAAGATAATATTTCTTCATTTATCTTTTTTATTTCTTTTTTATCTATTTCATATTCATAATTTATTCTATCAATATCACTAGTAATTAATGATAATTCTGTTTGTTTTAAAGATTCTTTTGTTTCTAAATATTCTTTAGCATTCTTACATTGTACTTCTAAAGGTTCCAAACTAGGTTCTATTTCGTTAATAATATCATTAATACGATCTAAATTATCATGTGTTCTTTCTAATTTTCTAATAGCCATTTCTTTTCTTCTTTTATATTTTAAAACACCAGCAGCTTCTTCAAAAATAATACGTCTTTCTTCAGGTTTATTACTTACTATTTCTGATACTTCTCCTTGAGAAATAATATTAAATGCTTCTCTACTTAAACCATTATCAATTAATAAATCAGTAATATCTTTTAAACGGCATTTTTCACCATTTAAAAAATATTCATTACTACCATCACTATAAATACTTCTTTTTATTGATACTTCGCTATAATCGGTAGGCAAGAATTTATCGCCATTATCAAGAATTAGAGTAACACTGGCTCTATTTAAAGGATTTCTTGATTTACTTCCAGAAAAGATAATATCAGCCATTGCTCCTTCTCCTCTAAGAGATTTAACTGATTGTTCTCCAAGAACCCATCTTACTGCATCTACTATATTACTTTTTCCCGAACCGTTAGGCCCCACTATACCAGTAATATCATTATTAAATTCAATGTTAGTTTTATCCGCAAATGATTTAAATCCCACTGCAATTATTGTTTTTAAGTACATCTAATCACCTTCTACGCTATATTTCGATTATACTATAAAATATATTACTACACAATAAAACTCCATATATTAAGGAGTTTTTATTTATATTAGACTTTGTCCTTCTTTACCTTTTAAAAAATCTCGTTGATTAGCAATTAAATTCATAGATGATGCAATTGCGAAAACAATTGAAGTCATATAATTTATTTCTTCAGTTGTCTTACCTTGAGCAATCATTAGCGCAATAGCATTAGCTAAAATAACTATTTCTTCCCCAGAAAGATTTTTCATAACAATCGTCCTCTATTACAAGATATGACATATAAACAGTATTGTTTATAATTTAGCTTTTTTACCTAAAGCATCTTTAGCGGCTCTTTGTTCAGCTTCTTTTTTGGTTTTCGCAATACCTTTTCCTAAAACAATATTATCCACCTTTACTTGAACAACAAATTCTTTATTATGAGAAGGTCCTTTTTCTTTAACTAATTCATAAATAATATTACCATTTTCTGTTTGAACAAGTTCTTGAAATAAAGATTTGTAATCTTTAAAGAAATCTTCTTCCTTACTTCTAATATGAGGAATAACTGTTTTATATATAAAATCTCTGACTTTGGAAAATCCTTGATCAATATATAAAGCCCCAAGAAAAGCTTCAAAAGTATCTGCTAAAGTTGTTTTTCTTTCTTTTCCACCCGATGCTTCTTCACCCTTACCTACTTTTATATATTTACTAAAGTTTAAATTTTTTGCATATTCATATAAAGCATTTTCACATACATAATTTGATCTCACCTTAGTCATACTGCCTTCATTAATATTAGTATTTTTATATAAATACTCACTAACCACTAAATCTAAAACAGTATCCCCTAAAAATTCTAATCTTTCATAATCACTAGGCATATTATGTTCATGTGCATACGAAGAATGGCAAAAAGCTTGATTATATATTTCAATATTGTTAGGGGCTATATTGAATTGTTTTAATATTTCCATAAAATCACCTAAAATAATTATAACAGATATTATATATTATATCTTTATTTTTCATAATAGTTTTACAAAATGATTATTTAATAGTAGAATATTATTATGGTGATAAGATGAAAAAAATATTAATTAATTTAATAAAATTATACAAAAAAATACCAGGTAATTTTCATAATTATTGTCGTCATATTCCTAGATGTTCTGATTATGGAATTGAGGCAATAGATCATCATGGTGCGCTAAAAGGAGGGTTTCTTACTATTAAAAGAATATTAAGATGTAATCCATTAGGTACCAAAGGTTATGATCCAGTACCATATAGGGAGTTGAAAAAATGAAAAAATATTTTAAATTATTAATGATTAGTTCTCTTGTTTTTATAACATCAGGATGTTTTAAGACAGACTCAATGGATGATATAGAAATATATACTTCAGTATATCCAGTTGAATTTATTACCTCTTCTATATATGGTGATCATGCTGATGTTAATAGTATATATCCAGATGGTATTGTGGTTAATTCATATGAGTTAACTGACAAATTAATTAGTGATTATAGTGAAGGAGATTTATTAATATATAATGGTTTAGGTGAAGAAAAAGAATATGCAAAAGATATGTTAAATAAAAATAAAAAAATGAAAATAATTGATGTTAGTATGGGTATGGAATATACAAGTGGTATTGAAGAATTATGGCTTGACCCATCTAATTTTCTTATGATGGCTCAAAATATTAGAATGGGTTTTAAACAATATATAACAAATAAGTATTTAGAAAAAGAAATAGATGAAAATTATGATAAATTAAAACTACAGGCATCTGAGTTAGATGCAGAATTAAAATTAATAGTAGAAAATGCAGATAATAAAACACTTATTGTATCTAATGATATGTTTAAATACTTAGAAAAATATGGTTTGGAAATTATTTCTTTAGAAGAAAATGATAATTTAACTGATAAAATGAAATCTGATGCGAATAAATTAATAACATCAGATAAAATAAATTATATATTTATAAAAAAATACGAACAAGTAAATAACACTATTCAAAATTTACTTAATACAACCAATGTAAATTTACTAACAATTGATACTCTTTCTAGTATTTCAGAAGATGATAGAGAGAATAAAGAAACTTATATTTCATTAATGAAGAAGAATATTGAGTTATTTAAAAAAGAATTATATCAATAAAGAAGGCTTAGCCTTCTTTTTGTTTTAGAAAATTATATATAATACTTTCTATTTCTTCCTTAGTTTGATATGTAATATGTTTTTTATCAAAATATAATCTATTAGCTAAAAACTTACTAAATTTAAAAAATAATACCTTGAATAATTCTGTTTTATAATATTTATTACTTTGCCAATTAGGTTGTATTATATTTAAATATTGTATTAAAGTATTATATAAAAACTTTTTTTCTTTCTTTTTTAAATTAAAACTATACGGTAACATATTCAACTTCATAAAAATTTGATCTATAATTAAGGCCTCTAATTCTTCAGGATATTTATCTGATAATTTATTAAAATTAGCTTTTAAATAACCAATAGCTTCAATACTATCATAAAATTTATGATTTACCCTTAATATATTAGAAATCATAGTTGATTTAAGATTAAATCTATAATTATATAAAAACTTATTAACTTGAGCTACATTATTTGCTTTAGCAAATAAATATGGTATTAAAGCTATATCTTCTTGAACAATATTTTCTGGAAACTTTACTTTCTCAAACAAATGTTTTTTATATAATCTATTAACTGGTGACGGAATAAATCTAACTATATTTGTAGAAGAATTATTATCATTTATTTTATAATCTTTATATCTCATTACTTTAATTGGCCCTATACAATATTTCATATAACAAGTTACAATATCAGCGTTAGTTTCTATGGCTTTATTATATAGTTTTTCATACATTTTTAAATTTATCCAGTCATCAGAATCAATAAAACCTATATAGTCTCCTTTAGCTCTATCAAGACCATAATTACGAGCTCCTCCTGCCCCACTATTTTTAATAGAATACGCTTTTATCCTTGAATCTTTTTCTTTATATTTATCTATTATCTTTTGACTATTATCAGTTGAACCATCATTTACTATTATTATTTCAATGTTTTTAAAAGTTTGATTAATAATAGTTTTTAAGCATTTATCTAAATATTTTTCAGTATTATAAACTGGAATAATAACACTAATTTTAGGCATGAGATACTCCTCCTATAATAATAAAATCAATGTTATTGTAACATTGATTTACTATAGTGTCAAAAATATGGCGGAGCAGGAGAGATTTGAACTCTCGCATCAGTTTCCCGATCTACACCCTTAGCAGGGGCGCCTCTTCAGCCGCTTGAGTACTGCTCCTTATATGGTGACCCGTATGGGATTTGAACCCATGAATGCATGCGTGAAAGGCATGTGTGTTAACCACTTCACCAACGGGCCATTTATTTAAAAAAGTATAAACTTTTTATAATCAAATGGTGGGCCTGAATGGACTTGAACCATCGACCTCACGCTTATCAGGCGTGCGCTCTAACCAGCTGAGCTACAAGCCCATTTGACATTCGTTTTAATTATATGTACATTATAAAATTAATAGACATTTACAATTATACATAGAAATCATTAAATATTCAAGCATTTTAACAAAAAATAAATCATATTATTAATATCATATTATATTATTTTATTATAAATAATTAATATACCTATTAAGTATTAAAAACAATTGTTTGTATATAATATAACTAGTTTAAAAAGAGAAAGAAAGGTGAAAATATGGCTTTTTTAAGATGGTTAGGTGGTATTGTTTTATTTTTTTGGGTAGTAGGATTAATATTTAATTTTTTTGGGGCTTTTATTCATATATTATTAATAGTTGCGGCTATTATTTTTTTAGTTGATTGGATAACTGGTAAAGGCAGAAAATAATAATAAATTTATTTTTTTACATAAAATATATTAGCACTCGCTATTGACTACTGCTAAAAAAAGTGCTATATTTATATTAGAAGGAGGGATTTTATATGGATTTAATTCCAAGAAATTTCTTTTTGGAGGATGTTTTCGATGATTTTCTTACTTCAAGGGAAACAAATAATCTAAAATGTGATATTTATGAGAAAAACAATAAATATTACATTGAAATGGATACTCCAGGATTCGGTAAGGAAGATTTAAATATTGAATGTGATAATGGCTATTTAACTATCATCATATCAAAAGCTGATGAAAAAAATGATGAAGAAAAAAACTATATCAGAAGAGAAAGATATACTAAGGAATATAAAAGAAGTTTCTATATTGGAAACGTTGAAAATGAAAACATAAAAGCCGAATTCAAAAATGGATCGTTGAAAATAGAAATTCCAAAAAGAGATAAAGAAAATGAAAAGAAAATAATTGAAATTGAATAACATTTAAGACTATATCGTTTGATATAGTCTTTTTTTAAAAATAAATATAAAATATTTTTTTTTGGAAATAATATAAAAGAAGGAGGTAAATATGAAAGTAAAAAGTTTATTTATTTATTCGTTATTTATAATTATTAGTATGTTCATTTGTTTTGGATTTAGTACAAAATATAATGTATATGCTGTTGATGATAATACTACTATAGATGATGATACAATTATTGATAATAACAATGGCACAGTAGATCCATATTTAAACGACGATAATAATGATATCAACGATGATAATAATGATATCAATGATGATGATGATAACAATATCAATGATGATAATGATATTAATGATGATAACGATGATGAACTAGAAACTGCCGAAGATAATGATTTAGCATCTAATTTATTATATGCCGGCGGAGGTATTGTTTTAGGAGCATTAATTACTTATTTGTCAATGAAAGACAAACATTAAAAAAACTATTAAATAGTTTTTTTATTTTTCTTAAAAATATCATTTTTTATAATCCCTATAAAAGCAAATATCGCTATTACTGCTTCCCCTATCATTCCTATATAAGTAACATTTATTATATTATAAATAATATATAAAATAGCACAACTTAGAGAAGTAATTCTATATATAGAAAGATTTTTTTGCCATATACCATATGTAATTATTAAACTAGCAATCAAAGGTATTATTTTTATAAATCCATCCCAAGTAAATATAGAAGTTAATATAAATATTATGAAAAAGAATATTAGTACTAAAAAAGAATTTTCTTTATGATTTTTCCCTTTAAAATAAAAAACAACATTTCTTAATGTTTCAATCATTAAAGCAATAAAACCTATAAAAGCTCCTAATATTAAATAATGAATACCATATAAAACAGTATGAATAATTAGTAATATCAATACTGTTTTTCTTTTATTACTAAAAAAACTTAAAATAAGAGCTATAAAAGAAAGGGTTGCGATAATTTGACTTATTATATAAATAAAATTCATTTAATCCCCCTACTTATATTATTATAAAATTTTAAAATAGTATTCAAAATAAAAAAAGATTAATTAATAATCTTTATTTATCTATTATAAATCACCATTTAATATAAAAAAGACTTATCTATCTTTTGCTAAATATCACCGGTTCATCTAATACTTTACCATCTAATTTAATTGGTATTTGCATCTTATCACCTTTAACATAATAAGCATTTTTTGATATGGCTATTATCTTTTTATCCACCCATGGAGTGTCAGTATAAAAATTCTCTATTTCTTTTAAATCTGAAAACTTTTTTAACAAATAGTTTAATTTATTTTTACCATAACATAAAGGATATTTTAATTTCCCTGTTTCTTCATCAATTGTTATATTAGAACCAATATATTTATCAGGATCATTTCCTAAATACTCACCAACTAATTGCATAAGAGGATTGGGATTAAATGAAACAACATAAGTATCCTTTGGTATATTATCCTTATAATAATTAGTTATTTTTTTATCAAAATGATTATCCATAAAATCTATCAGATACTTTTTATCAGTCATTTTTGAATAAAAGCGAAAATAATTAATACGCGATCTTTCAAGATAATTGTAATCAAAAAAGTGTCTTGCTATTCCTACTCCTGGGTTTAAAGAATAGCGAAGCAAAGAAGGTTGTTTTAAACAACAAAAAGAATATAAATCTATAATAAGGTAACCTGTACGAATTACCCCATCAAAATCGGCTACATTTATTTTACTCATACTACTCCTTTCTAGTTGTGTTTTATATTATAACATATTATTAATGTTTTTGTTTATGAAAATAAAAGATAACTATTGTTATCTTTTGGATATGTTTCCTAATAATAAGATTTTTTATCAATAATAGTAACAATTTTAGTGTTTTATTATCAGCACTACTAAAAAAAACAAATATACTACTAACAAAGGAGGTGGAATTATGTTTGGATATGGTGCTTATGGTTATGGTGGTTATGGTTATGGTTGTGGCTGCGGTGGATATGGTAGATCTAGTTGTGGATGTGTTTGGATAATTTTAGTATTATTTATATTACTCGCGATTGTATTTAGTGGTAGAGGTTTAGGTATCGCATAATAGTTTATTCTTTTGTTTTTGAAAGGAGGGATATTATGACTGGGAGTTGTAGTTGTATCGGGGTTATTTTAGTATTATTCATATTATTGGCAATTTCATATCGTAGTTTTGGTATGGGTTATTAAGCAGGATATTTCATTTTTCCTTTGAATGTGCTTTAAATAAAAAGTCTGCGTAATACAGACTTTTTATTTATATATATATATTTATTACAATTTATGATATATTATATATGGTTCTATATCTTATTGAAGGGAGTAAGTATGAAAGCTTTAGTAATAATACCTGCTTATAATGAAGAAGAAAACATTGTAAATACGATAAATAGTTTAAAAAAAATAAAATTAAAAGGAATAAAATTAAATTACATAGTAATAAATGATGGTTCAAAAGATAAAACCAGAGAAACATTAATAAAAAATAAAATTAAATTCATTGATTTAATATATAATTTAGGAATTGGTGGAGCTGTACAAACAGGATATAAATATGCTTTGTATAATAATTATGATGTGGCGATACAATTAGATGGAGATGGACAACATAATCCTGAATACATTAAAAAATTAATAGAAGAATTAAACAATGGTAATGATTTAGTAATAGGTTCTAGATTTATAGAAAAGATTGATTCTTTTAAATCTACTAAGTTAAGAAGAATAGGTAAAAACATATTATCTTTTGTGATAAAAATATGTACAAATAAAACTATTAAAGATCCTACTTCTGGTTTTAGGGCTTGTAATAAAAAAATAATCGAATTATTTTCAAAGAATTATCCAATAGATTATCCAGAACCAGATACATTAGTAATTGTTTTAAAAAGAAAATATAAAGTATTAGAAATACCAGTTCAAATGAATAAAAGAGATAAAGGTAAGTCTTCTATAACTCCATTAAAATCTATTTATTATATGATAAAGGTAAGTCTTTCTATAATAGTTACCTCATTAGAAAAAAGGAGTGAATAATAGTGAGTACAAAATTAACAATCACACTTATATTACTTAATATAATAACCATGTTATTTATATATCATAATGTTAAAAAGAAAAAAATAATATTGAAATATGCATTAATTTGGTTTGTCGCATCAGTTATATTAATATTTTGTGCTCTTACTCCTATTTTAATGGAATCACTTGCTAATTTCATTGGATTTGAAACAACTTCTAACATGATATTTTTATTTGTAGTAGGAATAAACATTATTATTACCTTTATCCTTACTACTATAATATCTAATCAAAAGAATAAAATAACAACCTTAATCCAAGAATTAGGTATAGTAAAGGAACAATTAAATAATGATAAATGAAATTAAAAGATATGGTACTTTTATTAAATATACTATATCAGCAGGCATAGCATTCACAATAGATTTATCATTTTTTACTTTATTTAATAGATTGTTAAATGGAGTAATGGGAAGTTCTTCAATATTAATAAGTACATTATTAGCTAGAATAATATCTTCTTTTATAAATTATTTAATAAATAGAAACACAGTATTTGGAAGTAACAATAAAGGTAAAATTGATAATAATACCTTAATAAAATATTATAGTTTAGTAGTAATACAATTATGTATATCAGCTTTATCAGTATATATAATACATATGTTTATTAAAATAGATGCAACTATTATAAAAGTGCCGGTAGATATAATAATATTTATTATAAATTATTTTATTCAAAAACATATTATATTTAAGGAGTGTAAAAATGAAGTATAAAAATAAAATTATATGCCTAATACTAGCGATCATATCCTCTTTTTCTATATTAGTAGAATTAGATAAAAAAACCATTATTGAAGTAAGTGGCAAAAGTACTATAGGTTTAGCCTTCTTAATACTAGGATTGTTTTTATATAATTATTATAAAAATTATAAAAAAGAAGAAAGGTACATTGGTTTTAATATTCTAGCGATAATATTTTCTATATTTATGATCTTTGGTTATAGTTATGATAAATTAAATAGTTGGGATTATGTCTTTGGTAATTTATCATTTATTTTAGTATCTATTATTAAGTTCATAGGCTTTTATACTTTATTTAGCATAAGTATTCATAAATTATATATTTTAATTAAGAATAAGAAAATAAAAGAATATAGGAACAAATTAGTTAATAAGTTTTTAAAAAGACCAATTCTTTATAGTGCTATTATTATTCTTTTATGTTGGTTGCCATATATAATTAGTTTTTATCCTTCTATACTATCTCCTGATCCTACTAATCAAATAAAAAGCTTTTTTAATATTCCTACTAGATATATAGATGGAGTTCATTTAGTAGATGAAAATGTATTACTTACTAATGATAATCCCCTAATACATACTACTATACTGGGGGGAAGTGTAAAAATAGGACATGCTTTAGGTAATGATAATTTAGGATTATTTATTTATTCAATAATTCAAATAACTATATTATTATCGGTTTTTAGTTATTCTATTAAATATCTTATAAAAGAAAAAGTGCCTAATATATTTATACTTATTACTTTAGGTATTTATAGTTTAATTCCTCTATTTCCTCTTTATGCGATGAGTGCAATTAAGGATGTTATATTTGGTGCTTTTATGTTTTTATACATAATAAAACTATATGATTTAATTAAATATAATAATTTTAATAATAAAGACTTCTTAAAACTCGCAATTCTTATATTACTAGTGTGTTTAACTAGAAATAATGGTATATATCATGTATTATTATCATTACCATTTGTATTAATATTTTTAAAAACAGTTAGAAAGAAAATATTATTAGTATTAGTATCTTCAATAACAATTTATCTTTTATTTTCAACTGTTGGTTTAAGTATATTACATGTAACACCAGGTAATAAAAGAGAGATGTTTTCCATTCCTTTCCAACAAACTGCTAGATATGTAAAATATTATGGTGATGATTTAAATGATGAAGAAAAAGAAATAATTGATAAGGTATTATATATAGATACTATCGCAGAAAGATATGATCCAGTAAAAGCTGATAAAGTAAAATATGGGTTTAATGCATTATCATCAAAAGAAGATTTTTCTAATTATTTAAAATTATGGGGTAAGTTGTTTTTTAGACATCCTGATGCTTATATAGAAGCTACAGCGAATAATATCTATGGTTATTTTTACCCTAATACTACTAAATGGTATATATATTATAAAGAATATAAAGATAGATTAAATGAAACTGGTATATTTGATTATCATTATAATAATTTAAATGTTACTAGAAGTATATTATTTGGTTATGGCAAAGCGTTTCCTCGCATTCCAATAATTGGAATGTTTGCGAATATAGGATTTATGGTATGGATGTATTTATTTATGTTAGTATTTTTAATAAAAGAAAAATTAAGTAAGTATATTGTAGTATTAGCTCCTGCTTTATCATTGATACTAGTATGTATAGCAGGGCCTGTAAATACATACTTTAGATATACATTACCATATGTATTTGCTTTTCCAGTAACAGTAGCATTGTTATATAATTTATTTAAGAATAAAGAAAAATCACTATAAAGTGATTTTTTAATTATATATGGTGTCCCGTAAAGAACTTGAACCTTTGATCAACTGGTTAAAGAAGTTAAATATTATTATATCATATATAATGTAAAGCATTACATTTTTAGTTAAAATTATATTCTACTAAAGTAATTTTATATATTGTATATCCATCTTCTGATGTTTCAGAAATACTTAATGGATATTTAATATCAGGATTTATAACATAGTTGTATTGCCTTTTTTCATAGTCTCTATAAACCAAATCAACTTCGTAAGCCGAAAGCCCTAATATTTCTGTTTTGTTTTTTACGTTAACAGTGGTATACCCAGTTGCATTTGAAATTGACTTTCCTTCTTCCCAAACAATGTCGTTTGGATTGAAATCAACTACAAGTCCATTTTGTTCATCCAATCTGCCAATTATTTCGTATATTCCTCCAGCCATTTCACTTTTATCATAAGTAGCTTCAAAAAAACCTTCTTTTTTACTTAAAACAAAATTGGCTGTTTTATTATATGTTGTTTCTCCCGTAGGAGAAGTTCCAACAGAATAATAATTATAAACAGTTAACTCTACATCAAATTCATAATTACCATTTTCTAAGTCTTTAACATCTATGGTAACCCACCCTGTTCTGTCTTCATTTCCATAAACAATATCATACTTAAAATATTGATTCCCATTATTACTTCTGTCCCATTTTTCCCATGGTCCTGTTGTTGGCCCGTTCCAAGTTGTTTCTTCAGCTTGTAATTCTTCATTATCGTTCTCAGTTGTTTTTCCTGAGCATCCTGCTAAAATAAAAATTGAGATAAAAACTAAAATAAGTGAAAATATTTTTTTCATTATAATCCTCCTATTCATATAATATATAAATTATATCACATATTTAAATAAATATTAACTTTGTTTTGAAATTTAAATGTTTTTATATAATTAATGCCTAGAATATTGATTTCGCCCTTTCTGAAAAAATGTCTTTTAATTAATTCTTCTTGCATGAATAACAAAACGAGCATCTTCTAATTCATAAGTACATGTAGACAATGTTAAAATTTTATCATCGGCTTCTAAAACAACATCTGTTTTATATTCAGACTTATCTTGAATCATATTTATAAATTTCAAAAATTCTTGATCAGAATTAAATTTAGTAATAATATAATAAAAATCTATACTTGTTATATAAGCTGAAAAAATTTCCCATTTTATTTCTTCTTCTAAAATATTAAAAATTATAATATTATTTCTATAAAAAAATTCTTTATCTTTATAATTCATTAACCCAGTAAACATTGTTTTATTATTAGTACGATGACCATAAATAATAGAATGTCTATCTGTCCCATCACCTTTATTTCTAAAATCCATAAAAATAGAACCTACACTTGTTTTTTCTCTCATAATGTTATGTCTTAAATAATAATCATTATTATTCGTTTTTAAAACTGGATAATCTATATTTGTCTCAGGAATTCTTATCCAACCTATCACATCTTTATTAATTTTTAATAAAGGGTCAAATTTTTGTTGAAAAGAGTTTTCTTCTTCATCTTTCTCATCTTCTTTTTGATAATAAATTTCCTTTATTTCTTCATTAATTTTTCTGTTCTTGTAATCATTATAAAAAAAACATAATGCAATTATTATAATAAAAATAATGGTTATTAATAATTTTATATATTTAAACTTTTTTTTATTTTTCATTTAAACACCACTATTCTATAATAAAAAAACAGAACCAAAAAAACATTGTTCTATTTTTATTTGCTTTTAACAAATGTGTTTTATTCTTGTTTTAATAAAATATGCACCAACAAACAAAGTCGTAATTAACAGCCATAAACTATTCCCTGTTACACCTGTTTTTGGATTTGGAACAAAGTTTTCTTCAGACAAGCTAATTACATATTCTGTAAAATGATTAACTGGTATTGTTAATATATCAGTATCTGGATCATACACAACTTTAGTTATATCTAAATATTCAGAAATATCTTCAACTAAAGTTTCTCCATCTTTAACACTAAAACTTAAATAATCTAAAAAGTTATCTGCAGTTACTCCTTCTAGCCCTAAACTAGACATTGCATTATAGAATTTAATTGTAGCTTCTTTTCCAGCTAAGAAAGATAAAGTTGATGTATCCACCTTTGCTTTTAATACTTTTTTTTCTCCATCAAAACCAATATTTACTGCAGTAGCAAGCAATTCTAATTGTTCAATGTTTTGGATAAGATGTAAGCCAGCTCCAAAAGTAACACTTCCTACACCGGCAGCCGTAAGTTCAAACTCTTCTACTGTTTCATATAAATTTCCTAATTGGTTGAAGTTTGGAATTTCAATATCATCAAGTCCTGATAATGTACTTGGAAGAACCCAAACAAAGACAGTTTCTTCTCCTGATTCTTCAGATCCTGGGATCCAATCAATTGCGCCAAATGGTTTGGTATTTTTAAAAATAAAATCATCTTCATCATCGTCATATAATTCAATTGTATAACCTAGAAAACCAAAAGGTAATCCTTCTTTAACAATTCCGGTTACAGTTACTTCTCCAGCAACAGGATTTATATCAAAATAATAACCTTTTTCATCCTGTTCCATACCTTCAAACACTTCTATTTCTTCTAATTCACCTTCACCCATAATACCTATATAGATTTTCCCTGATGTAAATTTATCTCCAACGGAATTTATATAGCCTTGTTCATCTATATCCCTAGGTAAATCTACAAGGGTGAATTCAAAAGTATCCCCACTAAAATAAAATAGATCTAAAGGTTCATCTACAAACTCATGTTCTTCATAAATAATAGTTGTAGTAACACTATTAGTTATTTCAGTATCACCATCAACTTCTAGTATAAGATTTAACTCTACTTGACCATGATAAAAATTACGCCATGTCATCGGATTTCCTGAAGAAACCCTTACTAATTCAACTGTATCAAAAGCTGGAATAGTTAATGTTTGACCTTCTTCATAAGCAAAATGATCCATTTCTCGATCTAAAGTCTGCCATCCAGCTATATTTGCTATAATATCTCCTGAAATTACTACCTCTTCATCAGTTAAATTATAAACAAATAATTCTCTAGTTATGGTTATAATCTCAAAGCAATCATTATCAATATAGAACATAAAGATAAAAACAATACTACAAAACCAATTAAATTTTTTTTCATTAGTATTCTCCTTTCAATAATATCATACCACATTTTGGAAATCTATTCAAATTTGTAGATAAGTAACATTAAATTCTATGCTATCCCATTTATATTTTCAGTAAATAAGTAATTTTTTTAACCCTCTTAACAAGTTTTTCCAGAATTAAAATATGAAATGGCGGTAAAATGCCGGTTTTTTAATATTTTATAACATTAAAAAAAGCTTGTGATTTCTCACAATCCTTTATATACATTGGTGTCCCGTAAAGGACTCGAACCTTTGACCCACTGATTAAGAGTCAGTTGCTCTACCAACTGAGCTAACGGGACATACTACTGGTGGATAATATAGGATTCGAACCTATGACCTCTACTACGTCAAAGTAGCGCTCTAACCAACTGAGCTAATCATCCACAAGTATTAATATTTTACAATATTTTATTAATAAAAACAATATTATTTATTATCTTTGTTATATTTTACTTCAATTCTTTTTAATATCTCAGCCTTGCCATTTAATAAAGGAGTTAAAGAATGTTGATGATATAAGGTATTAATTATATTTGCTAAAAACTTAGAGCAATCTACCTCACATAACCACTGTCTTTCTTTCGCGATACTAGGAATATAAGATAAGTTAGAAGTATATAATCTTTTTATTTTTTTTGTTTTGAAATATTTATCAAATTCTTTTAATCCATTAGTAAACCAGGCAAAAGTACAAAAAATATATATATTATTAGCCTTTCTTTCGTATATTTGTTTTACAATATCTAAAATAGAATCTCCTGAAGCAATCATATCATCTACGACAATAATGTCTTTTCCCTTAATACTAGGACCTATATATTCATGAGCTACAATAGGATTCTTTCCATCTACAATAATTGATAAGTCTCTTCTTTTATAAAACATACCAGCATCACAACCTAATATATCAGCATAATATCTGGCTCTGTCCATAGCTCCAACATCAGGACTTACTACTAATAAATTTTTAAAATTAACATCTTCTTTTTTTATAAAATCATTAAGCATAATATGAGTAGGATAAAAGTTTTCAAATGATAAACAAGGTATTGCATTTTGAACATTAGGATCATGGGCATCAAAAGTAATAATATTTTTTATTCCTAATCTTTCTAACTCTTGTAGAGACATGGCACAATCAAGTGATTCTCTACCTTTTCTTTTATGTTGTCTAGAAGCATATAAATACGGCATAATAATACTTATTTTAGAGGCGTTACCACCAATAGCAGATATAACCCTCTTAATATCTTGAAAGTGATCATCAGGTCCCATATAGTTTGTATTATTAAATAGTTTATAAGTACAATTCAAGTTACTTACATCAGATAATATAAATATGTTCTTTTCTCTTATTGTTTCTTTAATAACAATTTTACCTTCGCCATTATTAAATCTTACTTGGTTAATAGGAATAATATAGTTCTTTTTAGTTTTATTTATTGTTTGTAAATGTTTATTTACCTTTTCTCCTAGCTCTTTACAATTTTCTAATACTATAAGACCTAATTTATCTTCCATTTTTTATCTCCACCTCATACTCTCATTTTAAAACAATATTAGATATATAACAAGGTATAAAAGATAAAAATCAACTAAATAGTTGATTTCTTTATAAAATGGTGCCGAAAGTAGGAATCGAACCCACAACCTACTGATTACGATTCAGGTGCTCTACCAATTGAGCTATTTCGGCACAAATAAATTATAACATGTATAATGAAGGACATAAATAGTTAAAGACTATTATGTCTTTTTCTATTTATGATTTATAATAACTTTATCTCATATTTGAGATAAAAATTTAAATTATTTTGTTGTATTATATGATAAAATAGATATGGGTGAAAGTATGAATAGTAAAAAGTATAAATTAAAAATAAGAAATATAACCTTTTCAATATTGATTTTAATTTTTACAATAGGCTTTTTTATTTCTGTATATAATATTATAAAATGGAAATTAGATAATGACAAGATTAATAAACAAATTGACAAAATATATAATAATGTTGAAATAAACGAAACTATAGATGATAATTATACTAAAATAATTGAACAAACTGATCAAATACAAAAATCAAATCCTTATTGGGATTTTATTAAAATGAATTTAATTGATGTGGACTTTAAAAAACTAAAATCAATAAATTCATCTACTAAGGGATGGATAAAAATAAATGGGACAAATATCAACTATCCTTTTGTTCAAGATAATGATAATGAATATTATTTAAATCATTCTTTTGATAAATCATATAATAAAGCTGGATGGGTATTCCTAGATTATAGAAATAATATTAAACTAATAGATAAAAATACAATTATTTATGCACACAGCAGATTAGATAATACTATGTTTGGTTCCCTTAAAAAGATATTAAAAAATAGTTGGTATGACAACCCAAATAATCACGTTATAAGAATGTCTACTGAACACCATAATACATTATGGCAAATATTTAGTATTTATATCATTAATACAACAAATGATTATATTAAAGTATCATTCGACAACAAAGAATTTAAAGACTTTGGACAAATGTTACTAGAACGTAGTAAATATAATTTTAATACTAGCATTAATGAAGATGATAAAATTTTGACTCTATCAACATGTTATAATAAAACAAAAAAAGTTGTCATGCATGCTAAACTCATAAAAATAAAAAATAAATAATTATCATATTTAAAAGGACAAGAATAATTCTTGTCCTTCTTATTTATTTTTAATTGTGTTCTTTTGTTTTTTTATAAATAAATATACTTGTTATTATACCAATCAAACATATACTGGCCACTGCTATATATAACATTATATTATCAAATGTTTGCGGATTGCTTTCTGCTGTTACTTCTACTATATCGGTAGAAATATTGGTACCATCATAATCTGATATTTTTACAGTATAAGTTCCTTCACTTAGTCCATCAATTTCTGGTAAGGTTATTGAAAAAACACCACTTTCAGCTGCAACTGTAGTCATATATAATGGTAAATCATCTAATCCAAATAATACTATTTGAATTTCTCCCTCCCCCGTACCATCAATTGAT
This sequence comes from Bacilli bacterium, assembly GCA_041655735.1. GTDB lineage: Bacteria > Bacillota_I > Bacilli_A > RF39 > UBA660 > JBBAEV01. Next base: position 25,017 of record JBBAEV010000003.1, read on the forward strand.
ATTCTACCATTTGAATATTCTGTTTCCGTAATAGTGGCTGCTTGAACATAAATTGGTAAAAGAAATACAAATAAAGTTAATATAATAAATAATACTTTTTTCATTTAGTTTTCCTCCCATTCATATACAACCCCGGCACCTAAACCAAATTCAATTGAAGGGAGTGTATTACTATTATAATCAATTGGACCATTAGTTAAAAATACACTTACTTTATTTACTCCTTCGATACCACCTTCATATACGACTATAGGTTCGGGACCAACTGACTCAATACTTCCACTCTCATCTTCTTCTAAGTTATTAATATATTCTTCATCATCAATTTGTACTTGTCTATAACCAACAACTTTATTATTTCTATATAAAATAACTTGTAAATAAGCGTCAAATATTTCATCATTATGAGATTGATTATTATATAAATAAGCTTTATGCATAACATAACCAGCATTAATCCTTCTATTTTCACCATAAAAAGATAGTTCTATAGCTGTTCTTATTATATTTATTTGCCTTGTAACAGTACTAGTGTCTGATAATTCAATTGTTAATGTTACTGATGTTGTTGTTTCCTTACTTAAAGGAGGTAATGGAAAACTAACACTTCCATCTTCTTCATCCAAAGTGTACTCTGCTCCTGTTAAATTGGTAATCCCAACAACATTAGGACCAGTTACTTTTAATGTGACTTCGGTATTTCCAAAAAATATTGATACATCACCAGAAGTTCTATTAGTTACAATTGTTTCATCTATAGTCGATAAGCCATAACTATAATCCATTTTCATAGGTGCTATTGCTTCAACATTAATTAAACTTTGAGAAATAAGATCGGTCGTTAAATTAATATTATTATTACCTAAATGAATTCCTGCTTTACCAACATTATCAAATCCTTCATCAATATTTAAATGAGAATCATCTTCACTCCCAGTAACTATACCTCTAAGTTCATCTACTATTATAAAAGCTGTAATTTCTAAATCGGATAATGCTTGAGTTCCTGGATCACACTCAGTAATTCCATTATCAGGACGAATTTCTCCTCCTACTTCACATATTTTTGCTTTAAAAGATATAGTGCCGCTTGTCCATCCATCTGGAATTAGCACTGTATTTTCAGAAGTAGATTCAACAGGTTCTATTACCCCTTCAAAATATGCTAATAATGGATAAGTACCAGATGGTCCTGGACCAGGGTCATTACTAAATAACTCAAAGTTAAAAGTAACTGCGAGATCATCTCCTGATATAATAGATACATTAATTGGTCCTTCACCTGGTGTTAAATAATTAACCCCTTCTACATCATAATTTGACACTTCATATCCTTCTTCACAAGTTAAATAAAAACTAACTTGATAATTATCAGTAAATTCTGGTAATACCACCTTATTCCCAACAGGGACTAAAACATCTTCTCCTATTGTAACTTGTATTTTTCCCATCAAGGTTTCTTCATCATAAAATTCAATATAGTCTCCATTAGCTACACCGCCTGTTAAAGTTAATTTCTGACCTAATTCCCCTGCAAAAACAGACATAATAGAATTTAAACCAATTGATGTTAGACAAAGACAAATTACCATAAAAAAAGATATTTTCTTCTTACCAAATTTACAGATTTTTTTTACGGTTTCTCTACTTTTCTTCATATTACTTCTCCTTACTATTGTTTGATAAAATTATATTATATTATCAAATATTAATCAAGAGAATAGAAAAATTGAAATTTAATTTACATATATTTTATTGTGCTATTTATTTAAATAAAAACAGCTCCCTTCAGTTTTCTTAAAGTTATATATTTATTATACATAACTTTTTCCAACTTTTTGAAGCCATTTCATTCTCTACTGGTGCGGGCGAAGGGACTTGAACCCCCATGGATTACTCCGCTAGATCCTAAGTCTAGTGCGTCTGCCAATTTCGCCACGCCCGCAAATAAAAAAATGGTGGACCCTGAAGGACTCGAACCTTCGACCGTCCGGTTATGAGCCGGATGCTCTAACCAACTGAGCTAAGGGTCCATATTGCTTTTATATAATAACATATTATATTTTATTTATCAATATTTATTAATAAAAAAAGCCATATATTTGGCTACTTTTTATTCTTGAATCATATTTAATAATTCAATCTTAAATTTATCTTTAGCAGCATTATCTTTTGAAACCATAACTCCTTTATATGTATTAAGTTCAGATCTGTGTCCAGCCTCCAATATTTCAGTTGGTTTCAATGTGTTTAATATTATTAAATTTTCTTTTTCATTAACAGTATAATTTAGCCTTAAATAACCATGTACTCGCACAAACATTGTAGTTGTAGGTAATTTATATTCGTAAGTAGTAATATCATTATCAGTAGATATTTTTTCTCCTTCAAATACTCCACTTCTTAGTTTAGAATAACAATTAAATATTAAGTCTTTGTATGCTAACATATTATACTTTTTTACGGCTCGTTCTAATTTTTTATACTCTATTTCATCAAAATAGTCAATAATATACTTATTCTTCATGGGAATTATCCCTCCAGACTACACTTCCTCTATTATAGAATAAGTATACTATATATAATTGTAGTTTTCAAGAAAAAAAACTACTAGTTTAACTAGTAGTTTTTCAACTTTATATTAATATATTTTAAATACTATAAATTTTTTGTTGAGCAGATTGTTCTGTTTTATTTCCCTGTAAATAATATATATCAAATTCATCGATACTATTTCCAACTACTAACCAACTTTGACCTTTTTCATCAACTATAATTTGTGGACTATTATTTGTTGCTAATGGTACAAATACAGTTGAATCCTCTGGTGGTGGTGTTACTGTAGGAGGAGTTGGAGTTGTTGGCTCTGGCGCTGGTGTTGGCTCTGGCGCTGTTGGTGTTGGTTCTGGCGCTGGTGTTGGTTCTGGCGCTGGTGTTGGCTCTGGCGCTGTTGGTGTTGGTTCTGGCGCTGGTGTTGGTTTGGGTTGATTTTTTAAATATGTTCCATAATCATAACCTAAATTATAAGAGTATATTTCAGCCTGACATGCATCCGGTAAGTCTCTTTTATCTTTACCAGTTTTTCCATCATCTACTCCTATATAATAATGTTCTTGACATGATTTTTGCAAATCTTCTGCAGCTTCTTCTAAATCTTGTCCATCTTCAGTTTCATAATCTCCTATTTTTAAATCATTTGTTTGTTCTTCTTCTTCTTTAGGAGTTAATGGTATCACAGCAGGTACATTATTTTCTCCTATTGGTTTGCCATCTTTATCATAAGCTACTGAAAACATTGTTCTAATAACTTGTAATAAAGCGTTTTTATCTACTTCTTTTCCTGTATCATAAACATTTACTAAAATAAGATGTATTATTTTATTACGTATAGCTTCATTATATAAACTTTTATCAATTCCTGCCATTTTTTGAGAAAAAGTTGAAGTAGCTTCGTTTCTTAATTGAGAATATACTGTAAGTTTCCCATCTTCACAGGTAAGATTCGCATCGATATTTCCAAATAATTCAATGCTTAATTCATCCCCCAAAAATTGATTGGTAGCATTATTTAATACTGAAATCATAGTTAATGCATGTAAGCGAACTGATGATGATGTACTAAAAGCATAGTCATTACTAGGTTCTATATAAATGCTTTTTATAAATTTTTTAAATTCTTTTTGGATTTTATCCCCAGATTTACCGGAACTTACAATGCTATCTATATATTTTCTAACTTCACTTATAAATGCTCTATCTTTTTCATTATTAATAAAATTATTTGAATTAATATTATTGCCTAACAATTGATGAACAGTAGCAACCTTTGCAATCTCTAAATCAAGTTTTAAGAACGCAGCTTCAATATCAGCAACAGTAACCTTTTCTGAAATTAACAATGCTATTTGTTCTTTTGTTAGATGTTCACTATTAAGATATATTTTACTATATATGGCATCTTCAATAGTTATATCTGTCCCAGTTTGACGAATCTCATTAATAGCTGTACTAATGCTGTTTACAAACGCTTTTTGTTCAGTTGTTAAAGTATGTTGACTATTTAATTGATCTTCAATTGTTTTTTTATCATCATCTATATTATTATCTTCTTCATATTGAGCAGGTAATAATTCTGGAACAAAAATAGATCCTAATGCTCCTGCTACTAATATAGCGCCTCCTGTAAGTAATACTTTTGCTCTTGGAGATAAACGTTTTTTACCTTTTGGATTATATCTTCTTGTTTTTTTAGTACTATTATCATTGTTTTTCTGAGCCATTTTTCTAGCTTTTTCTATTTTCTTTTTATATTTTCTTTTCATATATTTCACCCCTTATTCTTTATTTTTTTACCTTATAACCAGTATATTTATAATCTTGTTTAATTAAACTAATATCCTTACTACTACTACTCCATTTTATAGAAGTATATCCTTGTATATATTTTCTAGTACGATATTGATAGTAATTCACTTTAATTTTCACTGTTTCATATACAGGTTTAGATGTTTCTATTGGTTCATATCCTGTTAGTACATGAGCCACTATATAAATTGGAATTGTTTTTGTATCCCAATTTGTACATACTACTTTTTCTTGTTTAACAGTGTAAGTTTTTAATACATATTTTCTATAATTAGAAACTACTCCTGTTACACAGTTGCCACAAGCAACAGTCGTTGATGATATATATACGTATCTTTCTGTGGTTGTATCTTTAGGACTATAATTATATTGATGAACTCCTTCATCTACCCATACAGACCCTGTAGTACCGGTTCCTACTAATATTTTACCTGATGCGGTACATGCTTTACCTGTTACTGATCCTACTTGTTGTAACCTTTCTTCATATACAGGTTCATAAGTTGTTGTTACATTATGCCCTATTAATTTTTCTTTTGTTTCAGTTTCTACCTTTTTATTAACATCTTTTGTTTTTGTTTCTGTTACTTTTGTTGTTGACCAATTTGACCATTTTCCCCATGAAGTATAATAGCCATCTACTACTTTCTTATATTGATATCTATAAGAAACTGTTTTCTTAGGTTTATCTGACTTATCTTCTACAGCCGTATCACAATCACAGATACATTCATCACCACATAAGTCATGACAGCCAAGATGTTCAATTATATAGTCTGTTCTACTATCACATGATAAGAATGTTTTTAAAATATATTCTGTTTCCATTTTAGTTATTTCTACATATGATGCATTAAAGTCACATTGCTTACCATTACCATCAACAAATGGTAATACTAATTTCTTTGTTAGCATTTCATTTAATGTCATACTAATTTTAGAACCTACTTTTTCTGGTAATCTTTCATTAGTATAATAGTTTTTAGCTGCTTCTTTCATTGTTTGAATATTTTCATTAAATAAATTGTCTAATAATGGTTCAACTTTTGGCATTGGAAATAACCACAGTAATAATAGTACAAAAACTCCTAAAAATAAGGCTTTTATAACTATTCCTCTCCATATTGGTTCACGTACTTCGTCTGTTTCTCTAAACATACCAAAACCCCCTTCATAAAAATTTATGTGTCATATAATAGCATTATTATCTAATTTTGTCAACTTTTAGACACAAAAAATAGACTTTATTAGAGTCTATTACTTTTTAATTCAATAATAGTTGAACCAAAGTTAAATATATTTATTTGATAGTTAAGTACTAAATTACTCTTTTTCAACACTTTATGAACTTCTTTTCTAAGAATCCCAGCTCCTATACCATGTATTATTAATATTTTATTATTTCCTATTTTAAAGTGATCTCTTATAAAGTCTTCAACAAGAATTCTAGCAGTTATTCTATTTTCTGTATGAAGGTCTAAAGTGGGTAAATTATCATATAACTTTTTCATTATATAACGTCATCACTTCTTCTAAATTTGGAACCGAATTACGAGCTCCTATTTTTGTTACTGATAAAGCTCCTGTTATATTAGATATTTTTAATGCTTTCTCAATATCATAATCATTTACTAAAGAATATACAAAAGCTCCATGAAAAATATCTCCTGCACCTGTTGTATCAATTGCCTTAACCTTAATACTTGGCATTAATTTAATCTGATTGTCTTTTATATATAAACTACCTTTATCTTCTAGTGTAATAATAATATTATTATTAAACTCCTTAAGCATAATAGAATATATATCGTTTATTGTTTTAGGATTATTAAAATCTATTTCTATTTTAGTAAAATCTTCAGCAAATTCTTTTGAGCAAACTAAATATTTTACTTTCTTAGATAAAGCTATAATATCTTCATTACATCTTCCCGCATCTATAACAGTAATAGCATTAGGATTATTATCAATTATTTGTTCTGCTACTTTTCTATCTTGTCCATCAACTAAAATAACATCAGCTGTAATATTACTATAATTATTAAGAAGTCCCATTTTAGAATCACGATAACCAATAGTTGTTCTACTACCAGTATTTTTATTTACAATAACAACACCTAAAGTTGTTTTAGCATCTTCATCAAATTCAATTAAATCAGTTTTAACACCTACCGATTTTAATTCATCAACAATACGACGGCCAAAATCATCATTACCTATTCCACCAATAAAGGTAGTATCAACTCCCCACTTAGCTAGTAAATATGCTGCAGTAGAAGCTTGACCACCGCCTCCTTCAACTATTTCTGCCACTCTATTTTTGGTATTTTCTTCTGGAAATCCATCATAAGGAATTGTTATATCATAAACAGCATTACCAATACATAATACTTTTTTCATGTAATCACCTAATATTATTATAACAGATATTATTAAATAACTTAATTATTATATGTCTAAGAATGTAAATAAGGATTATTACTAATCCTTATTTTTAGTTCTTTTTTTCTTACCATTTAAAATTCCTTTTTGCCAACAACTATAACATAAACTTTTATATTGATCATTACCACCAATAAAGATATTCTTGCCTTCTTTAATAATCTTTCCATCTTTATATCTGGCATTTACAATAGTCTTTTTACCACAATGATATGGACTTTTTATTTCTATAATAGTATCTGCTATTTCAAATAATCTTTTACTCCCTTCAAAAAGTTTTGTTTGAAAATTAGTTCCTAATCCAAAAGTATGAACAGGTATATCCATTTCTTCAGCAATATATTTTAATTCATTAATTTGTTGTTCACTTGCGAAATTAACTTCATCAATAATAACACAATCACTGTATTTTAATTCACTTTTATATAATTTTAATAAATTATCTTGAGCACTAAACATTAAAACTGGAGCTTCTAATCCTTCTACTCTTGATTTTACAATTCCTTCATCATTACTTGTATCAACTGATGGTTTTAAAAATAATACCTTTTGATCTTTTTCTATAAAACTAAATCTTAACATTAATGCTTGAGCAGTTTTACTACTTCCCATTGTTCCATAAGTAAAATAAAGTTTTGGCTCAAAAATACCTCCTACTACAATTATTTTCAATTAGATTATAACATAATAAAAAAAGAATCAAAGATTCTTTTCTTTTAATTATTGATAAAAAATTATAATGATTTTTTTTGTTTTTGTTGATTTTTTTCTATATGTTCATAATATAAAAAAGGAAAACTTGTTATTATTCCAAAGTTATTTTGCGTTAAAATACATTCTCTTTTTGTAAGCATTTCGATAGTTTTTGATGCTATATTGAAATGCATATGACTATCCATTGTCCATATTCTTAATCCTTTATTCTCTTTTATAATAGTTTCAGAAGCATTTACCCCATAAGAATTATAAACTAACGATGACCCCGCAATTAGTGACCACATGGCAGAATAAAAATCAAATTCATCTTTTTTGACATATTCTGCATTTTGACAATTATATATCTTGACTGCATGTTTTATAGGAAGTCCTAATAAAGCTCCTGATAGCCTATTAGTTAATTTTTTTAATTTTAAGATGGCTTCATGGTTATATCCCTGAAAAAGAATATCTTTATCAGGATAGTTGTTTACTACACCAGCAATAATATCTAAATCTTTTTCTGTAATGTCTGGTATTTTTACTTCTACAAGTAATCTTTTATTTTTTGGTAATTCATTTAATACGTCTTCTAATTTAGTAATAAAAGCTCCACTTTTTAATTTTTTACTATATATTGTTCTTTCCTTACCTCCATATCTAAATAAAAAAGAACGCAGATATAAACCCTTATAGTAACCTCTGATATCTTGAACTGGAATATTTTTTAATTCGACAAAAGTATAATTTCTAATATTTCTTTTTTCAGAATCTATTAACGAAATACTTTTTAAATTTGGATCATGAACTAATACGGGAATATTATCTTTTGTCATTTGAATATCACATTCTAATTCATCAACATACGATAATTTTAACACATTTCTAAATGCTTCTAATGAATTATCTGTATTACCATTAATTCCATCCATAAAGCGGTGACTTGTTATAGAAATCATGGTTTCCCCTTCTTTCTGTGACAATACTATATATTAAATAAAAATTGTTGTCAAATAAAAAAGAGATATATTATCTCTTTATTCATTTTCTTTTAATTTTGCTTGAGCAGCTGCTAATCTTGCGATTGGTACTCTAAATGGAGAACAAGATACATAAGTTAATCCTACTTTGTGACAGAATTCTATACTACTTGGATCTCCTCCATGTTCACCACATATACCTAATTTTATATCAGGTCTGGTAATTCTTCCTTTATCAGCTGCTATTTTAACTAATTGCCCTACTCCTATTTGATCTAATTTAGCAAATGGATCTGATTCAAATATACCTTTATTATAATAATCTTCTAAGAACTTACCAGCATCATCTCTAGAAAAACCATATGTCATTTGCGATAAATCATTAGTACCAAATGAGAAGAATTCAGCTTCTTTTGCAATCTCATCAGCTGTAAGAGCTGCCCGAGGTATTTCTATCATAGTACCAACATGATATGGTAATTTAATATTATTTTCTTTGATAATACTATCTGCTGTTTCTACTATAATATCTTTTACATATTGTAGTTCTTTAATATCACCAACAAGAGGTATCATAATTTCCGGAATTACATTCATTCCTTCTTTATTAACATTAATAGCGGCATTAATAACAGCTTTAGTTTGCATTCTAGCTATTTCAGGGTATGTTACAGCTAATCTACATCCACGATGCCCCATCATTGGGTTAAACTCATGAAGTGATGCAATTCTAGCTTTTAAAGCATCAAATGTCATACCAAGTGATTCTGCTAATGGTTTTATTTCTTCATCTGTATGAGGTAAAAATTCATGAAGAGGAGGATCTAAGTAACGAATAGTTACTGGATTTCCTTCCATAGCTTTAAATAATCCCTCAAAATCACTTTGTTGCATTGGAAGTATTTTATTTAATGCTTCTTCTCTTTGTTCTTTACTTTCAGCAGTAATCATTTGTCTTACTGCAAATATTCTATCTTCTTCAAAAAACATGTGTTCTGTACGACATAATCCTATACCTTCAGCTCCAAATTTTATTGCTTGTGTAGCGTCTTTTGGTGTATCAGCATTAGTTCTAATTTTTAAAGTTCTAACACTATCAGCCCAACTCATAAATGTTTCAAACTCACCACTTATTTCTGGTTCAACAGTTTTAATTTGTTCACCATAAACATTGCCAGTAGAACCATTAAGAGATAAATAATCTCCTTCTTTATATGTTTTACCATCTTTGGTAGTTAGTATTTTTGTTTCTTCATTTATTTTAAGTTCTCCACATCCACATACGCAACATGTTCCCATACCACGAGCGACAACAGCTGCATGTGAAGTCATTCCCCCTCTAACAGTTAAAATACCATTAGCAATATTCATTCCTTCAATATCTTCAGGAGATGTTTCAAGTCGTACTAATAATATATCTTTTTCACCGTGCTTTTTAGCTTCTACAACGTCTTCTGCAGTAAAATATATTTTACCAGTAGCAGCTCCAGGTGATGCCGCAAGTCCTTTCGCAATTGGAGTTGCAGCCTTTAAAGAAGATATATCAAAATTAGGATGTAATAATTGATCTAATTGTTTTGGTTCAACCTTAAGTAATGCTTCTTCTTTAGTAAGCATTCCTTCACTTACAAGATCTACCGCTATTTTTAATGCAGCTGTGGCAGTTCTCTTACCATTTCTTGTTTGAAGCATAAATAGTTTCCCATTTTCAATAGTAAATTCCATATCTTGCATATCTTTATAATGATTTTCTAGGATAGAAGCTATTTTTACAAACTCTTCATATACTTCTGGCATTACATCCTTTAATGTATCAATTGTTTGTGGAGTTCTAATGCCCGCAACTACATCTTCTCCTTGAGCATTAATTAAATATTCACCATATAACTTCTTTTCTCCAGTAGAAGGATTTCTAGTAAAGGCAACGCCTGTTCCACAATCATTACCACGATTTCCATATACCATTTCTTGAACATTAACTGCAGTACCCCAACTACTTGGTATATCATTAAGTCTTCTATAAGTATTAGCTCTTTCATTATTCCATGATCCAAACACAGCAAGTACCGCTTCCATTAATTGTACTTTAGGATCTTGGGGAAATTCTTCTCCTGATAATTCTTTATAATTAGATTTGAATTTTTCAGTTACTTCAATCATATTTTCAGCTGTTAACTCTAAATCACTAGTAATACCTTTTTCTTCTTTGATTTTATCAAAATATCTTTCAAATGAAGCTTTTGGATATCCTTTAACAACATCCGCAAACATTTGAATAAATCTACGATATGAGTCATAAGCAAATCTAGGATTATTAGTTGCTTCCGCAAATCCCTTTACCACTTCATCATTTAACCCTAAATTTAAAACAGTATCCATCATACCAGGCATACTTGCTCTAGCTCCTGATCTTACTGATACTAGTAATGGATTAGAAATATCCCCCATTTTTTTACCAGTTTTTGTTTCTAATTCAGTTAATTTAGTAAATATTTCATTTACTATATCATCACTTATTACCATATTATCATCATAATATTTAATACAAGCTTCAGTTGTTACGGTAAATCCTCTAGGTACAGGCAATCCAATATTAGTCATTTCTGCTAAATTTGCTCCTTTTCCACCTAAAAGATTTCTCATTTCTTTTTTACCTTCTTCAAAGGCATATACATATTTTGTCATTTTATCTCCCTTTCCCTTCAAGATTAATCTGAGTATAACAAAAAAAGAAAGAATTTGTCACTAGTTTCTTTTTATTTTACACATTTTATACTTATTTTATCATTACTTTTTATTATTAGGTATTAATACATTAACACTAGGACCTATTTTAATAGTTATATTTTGTTCAGTAGGTTTTATTAAACCTTTACTCATTTTTTCACTATCTTCCCCATCAAAACACCAATGATCATTAGGGTTTTCTAAAAATTTTATTTTTACATTATCGGTAGTATATTGAACAAAGTTTTTATATTTTGATATTTCTTTTCTTTGAATTATAACCTTAGCAAGGTCTTTTAATACTTGCATATGGTTTTTATATTTTAATAAAGTTAATTCAAACTTACCATCACCATAATTAATATTATGAAGAATATTACCAAGTCCACCAATACTTTCAGAGTTAGTAGCAAGGATTAAAGCATATTTGCCTTTTTCTTTCTTACCATTAACTTCTATTTCAGCATTAAATCTTGGGATCTTTTTAAACAAACTTACAAAACTAGTAAGAAGGTAAGCTCCTTCCCCTAGTTTCTTTTTTAACTTTTGAGATGTTATATAAGGGATATTAGCAAATATACCAATACCTGCTGAATAAAAAGCATTAATATCGTTAATATAAAAAGTATCAAGTGGCAGCTTTTGACCGTTTTCAATAATGTCTTTAGCTACTGTAAATAAATCCTTCCTAGGAATTCCCATGTTATAACAATAATCATTAGCAGTACCACTAGGAATATGACATATAATAGGTCTTTTCTTTTCAGGTATATCCAATATTCCTTTTATTATCTCAGATAACCCTCCATCACCACTAATATTTATTATCATATCAGACGCTACTGCAGTGGCAAGTTCAGTCGCATGCCCTGAGTATTTTGTATAAACTAAGTCAGTTGTCATCTTTTTTTCTTTTAACAAATATTTAGTTAGTTTTTCTATATCTTGTTGTTTTTTTAAAGACATTCCCTTACCACTATTAGCACTACATATTATAGTACAACTTTTCATATACTACACCTCTTATATTCTTTCAAACAAAATACTTAAATTATTTATCTTCATATCCTTTTTTAAATTAATTACTTCCCATTTGGCAGAAGAAAGATTTAACATTTCTTTTATTTTATTTGTTGATTTAGGCACAAAAGGATTTAATAAATTAGAAATATTGGCAATCATATATACACATGTATAAGTTATATTATTAAAAGCCTCAATATCTTCTTTAACTTTAATCCAAGGAGCATTTTCATCATAATACTTATTGCCTAAATTAATATAATCAATAGCTCTTTCTAAAGCATATCTAAGTTCTCCTTTTTCAATCGCATTGCCTACTTCTTCATATGCCTTAATAGTAACTTCTATAATACTAGGATCTACTATACCATTTGGAATATTATTATCAAACTTCTTAGATATAAATGATAAATTACGATTAACAAAGTTACCATATACTCCTACTAAAAACTTATTATGAACTTGAATAAAGTCTTCTTCTGAAAAGTTAATATCTTTCTTTTCTGGACCATTGGCAATTGCATAATATCTAATACTATCGGAATTATATTTTTCTAACATTTCATTGATGGTAATTAATCCGCCCTTACTTTTACTCATTTTTTGATTATTTATATTTAAATATTCACTAGATAATATATATTTAGGCAATTGATAATTATTCTTTAATCCCATTAATAAAGCTGGAAATATTATAGTATGAAATATTATATTATCTTTACCATGAGCATAATAGGTACTTAAATTAGGATTACTATTACTAATAAATTTATCAAAATCAATACCTTTTTTTTCAGCAACTCTTCTTCCTGTAGTAAGGTATCCTAAAACTGCTTCTATCCATACATATATTCTTTTATCTTCATATCCGTCAATAGGTACTTCTACCCCCCAATCAAGTTCTCTAGTTGTCGCTCTATCAATTAGTCCCATAGTTAAATATTTTTGTGATTCGTTGATTGCATTCTTACGCCAATATTTTGAATTATCATTAACATATTCTTGTAAATCATCTTGAAATTTTGATAATGCAAAATATAAATGTTTATTATTTTTAGTAGTCGTATTTGATCCACATATTTTACATTTTTTATCTGTTAAATCTTTCCCACTAATTGGTGATAAACAATTTTCGCATTGTTCTTCTCCTCTTGTTAATTTACCACAGTTTGGACATATTCCTTCTATTTCTCTATCTGATAAAAACTCATTACAAGTTTCACAATAATCTTCTAACTCTTCTTTTTCATATATATAACCATTTTCTTTTAATTTCAAAAAATATTCTTTTACCATTTTTTTGTGCTCATCATCTTCAGTAGATGCATATAAATCATAAGAAAAATCTAAATCATTAAAATTAGATATATATTCTTCATGATATTTATCTACAATAACCGAAGGATCAACATTTTCTTTTTTTGCTCTAATGGTAATAGGAGTTCCATGAGAATCGGTTCCTGAAACATAAATTACATTATCTCCTTTAAGGCGATAGTATCTTGCGACAATATCTCCTGGAAATAAGGCAACTAAATGTCCTAGATGTAAAGAGTTATTAGCGTAAGGCCACGCTCCTCCTATAAATATATCTCTCATATTATCACTCCTTTTATGTGTTGTTTTATATTATCATTTTATCTTATATTACTTATATTGTCACTTTTTTCTTGAGAAAAACATTTTACATACCAATCAAGATACCAATGAGTTGGGACATCTATAACTTCTTTTTGCGGTTTGATTAATATCATTGGTCTTAAAATAAATCCCTCTCTTTTGGTATCTCCATTTCCAAGACTAGCATCAACAAATAGTTTTATATATCCATCTTTTTTTAATTCTTCATAAAATTCGATTGCTTTTTCTTTTATTATTTTATTACTCGTATGAGGTACTACATCAGTCATAAAATAATCGGCTACTTCCTCTGTTTTTACAATATTAAGCCCATTACTTCCTATCCAAATTTGTCTATCGTCTTTAGCTCTTGTTTTTTGTCCCTTAAATAATAACAGAGGATTAAATTTATTATAAAATTCACTGTACACTTGTTTTATATCATCAATAGTTATATTCCCCATAATATCCCCTTTTCATATCTTATATATTATAATTTTCTTTGAAATTGATTATTTTTTATTTTATTTAACCTTTCTTTTAGATAAAATTTCACACTATTACAACTACCAACAACAAATTTTTTTATTCCTGGTAAATAACCATTCCAATATTCTTGTAATTTAGAACCATTTTTATGATAGGCTACAATAATGTTACAAGCTTCGTATATTTCATCAGTTGTAAAATCCATACTTTCTAATACCTTTACTATATTAACACATCTTTGTTTGTTGCTTCCTTCACCATCTGATAATATAGACATACCAATAACAACACCTTCTATTATGTTATTAGAAATTTCATCCTTATCAATTAAATAAGACTCTATGATTTCCTGATATTCTTTTATTCTATCAGGATTAACATGTTTTTTAGATTGTTTTATATAACTTAATATTTTCTCACTCCTAGGAAGGTCAAACCCTTTATCAATATACTTTAACATGTTTTCTATATCTTTTTTTGTAATTAATTTAATATCAGTCACTATATCAGGTTTCTTCTTTGCCATATTATCACCCTTTATATATAGAAGATTATAACATAATTTATTATATAATTTCCACCTTTTCCCTTTTCATCTATTACTTATTTGAATAGGATACATTGAAAGGAGTAGTATTATGGGAAAAGATATTATTAGTTTTATAACTAATGATTATTTTATTATTTTTTCAGTAATAACCATTATTATAATAGGGATGTATTTATACTTTAATTATTTATTAAAATGGTTATTAAATATGACAATTAATTCTTCCAATCTTACTCCTTTAACCACTAATGAATTAAATAATGATCTAATAAAATTTGGATTTGCCTATAACGAAACGCAAGATTTGTTTTATTCAACGCTATATCCTTGGCAAAGAGAATATGGATATGGAATATTATATGATTATATTGCCCCCTTTTTTTGTATGATTATTGACTCAGAGCCTATTTATTTCAAGTATAATAATAAATATTATTTAGTTGAATTATGGAAAGGTCAATACGGAATGACTACTGGTGGAGAAATTGGTTTATATGTGTCCGATAAAAATAATATTGACACAGTCTATAATAGTGTTGATGATAATAACTTAATTCTTATGTCTTATATATTAAAAAAGAAAAACAAAGTTATAATAACTAGAAACGATAATCATTGGTGGTTAACGGGATTTAAGTTGGGAATGTTTTCTAAACCAAAGGATTTAACTATGGAAATATCTCTTACTTTTAAAAATGAATTAATGAGAGATGCATTTATAAATGGTATAAAAGAAAAAGGATATAAAAATATAAATAAGTATAATAATACTGTTTATTTTACTTTTAATAAACCTTATAGTAAACAACCTAAAACAAAAAATAGATTAATTAAATGGATTATACAAAAATATAATAAAAATAATTGTAAATTATATAATAAAATAACAAAAGATTATAGTAATTCTTTAGATAAAATAAATTATATAAGAAGTATTTATCCTGCTTTATATAAAGAATTAATGAATTTAGGTAAATCTTCTATTTTTAATTCTATAAAAAGTGGTAATTTATTATGAATACTAAAGAAAAACTAACAAAGATATTTAATTCATCAAAAATGATTAATTTTAATGATCAAGATAAAATAATTATCATGAGTGATTGTCATCGTGGGAATGGTTCAAGAGGAGATGACTTTTATAAAAATAGAAATATTTTTATGGCAGCTTTAAGATATTATTATATTAACAATTATATTTATATTGAACTTGGTGATGGTGATGAATTATGGGAATATAGATGTCTAAAACAAATAATAGAAAATTATAAAGATGTATTTTCTCTTATGGCTATGTTTTATCAAAAAAATAGATTCTATATGCTTTATGGTAATCATGATATTGTTAAAAAGGATAAAAAATTAAGGAATAGTGTGATGGATTACTGTTATGATGAAATAAGAGATGAATTCATAACTTTATTTCCGAATATTAATATAGAAGAGGGCTTAATATTGCAATATGACAAAACTAAAGACGAAATGTTACTTACTCATGGTCATCAAGGAGATTTTTTAAATGACAAGATATGGAAAGTCGCGAGGTTTCTAGTAAGATATGTATGGCATCCTCTTGAATTAATAGGTATTAATAACCCTACTAGTGCCGCAACTAATGATAGAAAAAAATTAATTGTAGAAACTAATTTAATAGATTGGGTAAAAGAAAATAAAAAGATGTTAATTGTAGGACATACTCATAAGCCAGAAATGCCGAATGTAAATGAACCATTATATTTTAATGATGGTTGTTGTGTCCATCCTGAATATATAACAGGAATAGAAATTACTAATGGTTCTATTTCTTTAGTAAAATGGTCAGTTAAAACAAAAGAAGATAGAACATTGTTTGTAAATAAAGATACTTTAAAAGGTCCTGTAAAATTAAAAAGATATTTTAATAGTAAGTATAATAAAAAAGAAATTACTAAATAATTTCTTTTTTATCTTATTTTATCTTACAAGTTAAACCGTTTGACTCCATATCTTCTTTTAACTCATTAATTGTTTCATTAAATTCAGGTCTTGACATATCTAAATTAAATTCTTCTATTTTTGTATCTTCTGTTGCTTTATTATATCATTTATAAACTTTGTTCTTCTGATTGTTTTTACTTAGATAAATAACACAATTCAAATTACTGTTTTTCTAATCGAGAATCCCTCGGTGTTTTTGTCGTGCTTATAATATCACATTTTTTATTATTTGACAATTCTTAGATAATCAAAAAAATCTGGATTTTTACCAGATTTAATATTTATTTTGGTAGCGACAGAGGGGGTCGAACCCACGACCTTCCGGGTATGAACCGGACGCTCTCGCCAACTGAGCTATGTCGCCATAAAAAGATAATAACAAAAATACTTGTTTTTTTCAAGTATTTTTATTTGTTTATAAATATTTTATATAATTTAGATACAAGATAATGAGATATTGGGACAGTATATCTAAATTTAGGGTTATCACTTTCTACTGCTGATACTATTTTATTCACAATAGTATCTAATTCTTTCTTTTCAATTTTTTTAAAGAATTTGTCTTCTTCCTCATATAATTCTTTCTTAATATTATAAAAGTAAGAATTATTATCAAACCATTTATTCTTTGATTTAATCATATCTTGATTAAACCCAGTGTGAAAAGCTCCTGCTTCTATTAATATTACTTTTACATTACTATTAATATATTGTAGTTCCCTTCTTAAAGTAATAAGTAATGTTTCAATTGATGCTTTAGTTGCACTATAAACACCCATCCATGTTTTAGGCATAGTTCCTACAGTACTACCAATACTAATTATTTTACCTTTATCTTTTTTTATCATATCAGAAAGTACTAATTGAATTAATTCAAAGGTTGAAAAAACATTAGTATTAAAAGTATCTCTTACTAAATCTATAGGAATTTCTGAAATAGAGCCACTTTCTCCTATCGCTGCGTTATTTATTAATACATCTATTTCTAGATTTTTTATTTTATTACGATCTTCTTTTTTAGTAATATCTAATTTAAATGCTATTAAATTTTCTTTATTTCTAAATTTTCTATTTAAAGATAAAGCATCCTCTTTATAATGAGTAGTAACATATACCAAATGATTTCTTTTAGCAAGTTCTATTGCGGTATGATGGCCTATTCCTCTTTTAGCGCCTGTTATTAAGATATTCATATTATCACCATTTATAGTATTAACTATAAATTAAAAAAAATGACTATGTCATTCTTTTATATATCCTTTTAATACTGGTTGGAGTTGATTATTTAATAACGCTTTATTAATAGTAGGAATTAATAAATCATAATGAGCAATTAGAGAATTATTTTTATTGTCAGGATCATCTTGACCAAAAGGAACAAAATAAATATTTTTTCTATTATATAGTTTCATAATATTTTCCCCATTAGCACTTAATCCATCATTAGTAGATACCGCAATAACAACTGGTTTATTATTTCGAAGAGTTGCCTTTGCTGTCATACATACAACATTATCAGTTATACCAGATGCAAATTTACCGATAAAGTTACCAGTAGCAGGAGCTACTACTAATAAATCTAATGGTTCTTGAGATCCAAATTTTTCGGCTTCTATAATAGTAGTGATTGGATTATATCCAGTAATAGCTTTTAGTTTTAATTTAATATCTTTTCCCTCTCCAAATCTTGTATCCCAAGTAACTATTTTGGAGGATGTTATGGGAATAACATCATGCCCCAATTCTTTTAATAATTCCATTTGAATTAATATATCTTTAATAGTACAAAATGACCCCGTTAAAGCGAATCCTATTTTAGCCATAATTCACCTCCCTATGTATTCATTTATCTTTTTACTTAAGATTCTACCTGCCGTAATAGGAGCTGTATATCCTGGAATACCAAGTAAATGTTTATTCTTTAAACCAAGTTCATTAGCACTATCTAAATCAATGCCCCCTGGTAAAGATGCAACGTCTAATAAATATGTGTCTTTATTAACTAATTTTAATTCATCTTTTGAAAGTACTAAAGAAGGTGCTGTATTGACAATAATATTACTGTGTTCTAAGTAATGTTTAATGTCTTTTGAATAAAAGGATTTTATTCCTAATTTACTCAATGCAAAATAGTCTTCTTTTTCTTTGACTGCTACTTTTACTTTAGCCCCCATATTATGAAGAAGTTCTACTAGTCTTTTCCCAACATTACCATAACCAATAACCATAATATTAGAGCCATATATAGTAACATCACTACAATCTATTAAATCTTTCACAATACCTTCACAAGTCACAATAGCATTAGGTATAACAACATCTTTTTCGTTCATTAAAGGAATAATATTTCTTTTTGATATATCCTCTATTGTTTTTAAAAAAGGAGTTTTAACACCCGTAAATATTAATACATCTTCTTTTGTATCTTTTAAAATATTAGGATCTATTTTTATATCATTATTATGATAATATGCTTTAATCATGAAATTTTTATTAACACCACCTACAGGGAAAATAATTACATCATATTTACTAATATTGAGATTGTTTAATGTTACTTTTTTTAATTTATTATCAGTATCTAAATTTTCAAATCCTAATAAATTAATATTATGTCCTTTTTCATATAAATCTCTAATCATTTGTTTTTGTCTTTTATCTCCACCTAAAAAAAGAATCTTCATTTTATCACCTATTTCGTTTATATTTTATGATTTTAATTTATTTTGGTGATACTGTCATTTTTTTATTTAATGCGTAAAATAAAATGATGGAGGTTTATTATGTGTGGTATTGTAGGTATGCTTAATAATAAAGAAAATATAATGAATAAAAGAACTTTATTAAAACATATGGTTAAAACATTAAGCTATCGTGGCCCTGATGAAACAGGTTATTATTTTAAAGAAAATATATTATTAGGACATAAAAGATTAGTGGTTGTGGACAAAGAACATGGTAAGCAACCAATGATTTATAAAAATTACATTATGGTATATAATGGAGAACTTTATAATACCGAAGAACTTAGAAATATATTAAAAGAACATGGTTATATATTTGATGGTTATGGTGATACAGAAGTATTATTAAAAGCATATGATTTATTTAAAGAAGACATAGTAAAACATTTAAATGGGATATATGCTTTTGCGATATATGATGGTAATAAATTATTTATGGCTAGAGATCATTTAGGAGTTAAACCACTTTTTTATTCAAAAAAGAATAATTATTTTTTATTTGCATCTGAATTGAAAGCAGTTCTCAGAAGCAATATAATAAAACCTATTATTAATAAAACTTCTCTCCAAGAATTACTAGGATTAGGTCCATCAAAAAGCCCTGGTAATGGTATTTTTAAAGATATATATGAGTTAAGACCAGGGCACTATTTAATATATAAAAATAACAAGATAAAGATAAAAAGATATTTTAATATTAAAGAAGAAGAGTTTAATGATAGTTTTGAAGAATGTAAAGAAAAAGTAAAAGGACTAGTTACTGATAGTATTAAAAGACAAATGGTATCTGATGTAGGAATTACGTGTTTTTTAAGTGGAGGACTAGATTCTAGTATTATTAGTAGTATTTGTAGTGTTAATCTACAAAAAGAAAACAAAAGATTAGTTACTTACTCTATTGATTATGAAGGAAATAATGATTATTTTATAAAGAATGATTATCAAGTTGATAGTGACACTAAATATATCAACTTAGTAAGTGATAAATATAATACTATTCATGTAAGAAAAGTAATTACTCAAGAAGATCTGGCAAAATATCTAATAGAAAGTGTAAAAGCAAAAGATCTACCTGGTATGGCCGATATTGATTCTAGTTTATTATGGGCTTGTGAAGAAATAGAAAAAAATCATACAGTTGCGCTTAGTGGTGAATGCGCAGATGAAATATTTGGAGGATATCCTTGGTTTTATAAAGAAGAGTTATTAAAATTAAAATATTTCCCTTGGATTAGAAACTTAAAAGAAAGGGAAAGCTTATTAAATAAGAAAATAAGACGAAAACTAAAGTTGAGAAAGTATGTTAGAAAGTGTTATAAAAAAACAATTAAAGAAATGCCTAAATGTAAAGTAGAAAAGAACAAAAAGAAATTATTTTATTTGAATATGATTTGGTTTATGACTACTCTACTAGACCGAAAAGATAGAATGAGTATGCGAAGAAGTCTAGAAGTAAGGGTACCTTTTGCGGATTATAAATTAGTAAAATATCTATGGAATGTACCATGGGAATACAAGTTCTATAACAATATGGAAAAAGGATTATTAAGAGAAGCGTTTAAAGACATTTTACCTAAAGAAGTATTACATCGCAAAAAAAATCCCTACCCTAAAACACATAATCCTAAATATAGCTTAATAGTAAGTGATTTACTTAGAATAAGATTACAAAATAAGAATTCTATTTTATATAAAATATTTGATATTAATGAATTAAATAAATTAATTGAGAGTAAAGGTAATAGTATTACTACTCCTTGGTTTGGACAATTAATGACAGGTCCACAATTAATTGCCTATTTATATCAATTTGACATATGGGCAGAGGAATATGATATAATACTAAAGGTATAGGAGGAATGTTATGATAAAAGCAATAGAACCCGGATGTAAAAGCAACTTTTATTTTAATAGTAATAAAGATAATAGACAAGAATATTATAGTACTAAAAAACAAGGGGATATTTTTCAGGAAACTAAAAAAAGGAATAATGATGAAAAAGCAAAAGTAAAAAAAAGGGAAGAAGGAAATATCGGGCATATTGATATTAGAATATAAAAACACACATTAGTGTGTTTTATTCTTTTCTTAATACATATTTTATATCGGTATGATTGCTTATATTTTTATCTATTGAAACTAAATCTTCTCTAGATAATTCTTTAATATCTTTTTTATTCATAGCTTGTAGAGCTAATTTCATTTCTTCATGACAAGATGTGAAAAAATTATATAAAGAGTTAGTAGATAAATTTATATCTAAATCATCTTTTAATTCACCATTACCTAAAGCTAATTGTGTTGGTGGTAAATACGGCAAGGGTTTAACTGCTTGATTGTGAACTGCTACAAATACTAAAATGGAACCTATATAAACTGCTTTAGCACCGATTGCGATAGCTTTTAAGAAGTGTCCTGGAGTAGAAAGGCCACCAGTTATAATAAGATCATAGTTATCATATAGATTGTTCTTTTGTAAATAATCTACTGCCCTAATTAAAGCATATAAAGTAGGAAGTCCTAAATTATCCTCTAAAGTAGGTGGTGCAGTAGCAGTTCCCCCTTCACTGCCATCTATTACGATATAATCACAATTAGTTGAAGTTATTACTTCTAATTCTTTTTCAATATAATCTGATGCCGCTATTTTTATACCTATTGGTACATCATAGTTTTCTTTTAGCTCTGATATTAATCTTTTCAAATCTTTTTTAGAATTAATTCCTTCTAATCTAGCAGTAAATTTCTTATCTTCTCCTTCTTTTAAATGCCAATCTTTTCTAAGTTTTTCATCAATGTCTTTTGAATATTTAGTTGATTCTGCCGCTCCCCCCCAAGCTCCTTGACCAAAACGAACTTCTATAGCATCTAATTGTTCTAAATCTTTATCTTTCATTAAATTAGCTCTACTTATCTGTCCTATTACATATTTACTGCTTTTTCTAACTTCTTTAGCAATAACAGATTCTCCAGTATTAGTTACAGTTCCTATTAACTTAGAAGCTTTTGCGAGTGCTATTTTCATCTTTAAAGAAAGGCTTCCTCCATATGACATACCAGTTATCATAATAGGAGTACTTAGTTTTAATGGTTTTTTACATTTTTTCCCTATAACTACTGATATATTTATATCATTTTTATTAGGGGTTGGCATTTCAAATAATTGTTTAGGATTAAGTAACAATTTATCCCATGGAGAAAGGTTAAGATTACTACCATATGGTATACTTAATACTTTACCTGATTCAGCTCTAAGTTCAGCATCAATAATATTTTTCATTCCAATTTTTTGAATAGATGTTATTCCTATATAAGGGTTCTTACTATATTCTTTAGTAAACATTTCAATAATATAATCATCAATTATAGGATTCATCATTTTTAATAATATTTTTTTCATCATATAAATAGTTTAAGATGAACAATTAATTTTATACATAAAAAAAGTCCAATTGGACTTTTTAATAGTTTGTACTTTTTAATTGAAAATAAGCTTTTGGATGAGAACATACCGGACATATTTCGGGAGCTTCTTTTCCCCTTACAATATTACCACATTCAAGACATTGCCACTCTACTTCTTCATCTTTTTTAAATACTTTATCATTATTTATATTATCATATAATTTTTGATATCTGTCCTCATGTTCTTTTTCTATTAAGGCAATACCTTCAAAAAGCTTAGCAATATCTTTAAATCCTTCTTCTTTAGCGACTTTTGCAAAGTCAGGATAAAGAACAGCGAACTCTTCATGTTCTCCTTCAATACAAGATTGTAGATTCTCTAAAGTAGTTCCAATTTTACCAGCAGGATAAGTAGCAGTTATTTCTACGGTATCTCCTTCTAATTTTTTAAAGAATAATGAAGCATGTTCATATTCATTAACAGCTGTTTCTAAGAAAATATTAGCTATTTGTTCATATCCCTCTTTACGTGCTATTTTACTAAACATAGTATATCTATTTCTTGCTTGTGATTCACCCGCAAAAGCTTTAAGTAAGTTTTTTTCTGTTTCAGTTCCTTTTAACATATTATCACTCCTTTATATTACCATTTTATCACATTTATATTAATATTTTAAGTATTAAATTATATAAATTATTGATAAATTCATCTTTTTCTTTTAAATCAAGATAATTATGAGTATATTCAGCAATACTAGTAATAATTATATTTTTAATAGCCTCTTTATTAAAGTTATTAATATTAGAATTAATTAATTTTTCTTTAATCCCTTTATTAATAAAGTAATCAATAATGTGTTCATACTTTTCTTTAGCCCTTTTTAAATCTCTTATTACTTTATCTCTTAATTTTTTATCAAAAGTAAAATCTAATTGATTATTATTAAATAATTGATAGATAAATTCATCTTTAGTAAGAAAAGTTAATACATCACCAATATATTTTTTTAATGCTTTTTCAAAAGATAATAATTCATAAGAATTTAAATCAATAACATTTTCCATTTTATCCTTAATAAAATATCTTAATGATTCCCCTATTACTTCATCTTTTGAAATAAAGTATTCATAAATAGTACCTTTGCCAATTCCCGCCTTATCAGCAATACTACTTACTGTTATACCAGAATGTAATCCTTCTTTTTTTACAATATCTATTACTGCTTGAAAGATTAATTCTCTTTTATTTAACATTACGATATTTGATCCTATCTACTCCGGCGTATATGACGGGAACAACTATTAATGTCAATATAGTTGCGAATAGTAAACCACCTATTACCGTAATTGCCATTGGTCTAATCATTTCAGCACCTTCACCTATACCAATTGCCATTGTCGATAAAGCTAAAATAGTAGTGATAGCAGTCATTAAAATAGGTCTTATTCTAACTAAACCAGCTTCAATTACTGCTTCTTTAGTTGGCATTCCTTCTTTCTTTAATTGATTAATATAATCAACTAATACGATACCATTATTAACGACAATACCCATTAATATGATAATACCAATAAAAGCTACAATACTAAGAGGCATATTCATAATAAACAATCCTAAAAAACTACCAGTAAAAGCAAGTGGTATCGTAAACATAATAATAAATGGATATAATAATGATTCAAATTGAGCAGCCATAACCATATATATAAGTACTATTCCTAGTAGTAATGCATAAAGCAATGAACTCATAGAAGCATCTATTTCAGCTTGTTCTCCAGAAATATTTATCTGATAGCCACTAGGTATATTATAATCATTTAATTTTTCTTTTATTTTATTATTAACTATACCAATATTTTTTCCTTCTTCAATATTAGCAGTTACTGTAATAACTCTAGTTTGATTATCACGATTAATAACGCCATAGCCTTCACTTTCGGTAATAGTTGAAATATCAGTTATTTTACTATTATTGATCTTTACTGATTCAATATCTTTCTTACTAATATCATTTTCTAAACCACTATAAACATTAACATTAAGTTCTCTACCATCAAGTGTTATAGTAGTTGCCTTATAAGAAATATTTATCATTTCAGATAATTGCATATATATATTAGCATTTGTTATTCCCCTCCTAATACTTTTATTACGATCTACTAATACTTTTAATTCAGGGGATGCTTCTGTAATACCATTATCTACTTCAGTGGTGCCTTTAACACTTGTAACTATTTTCGCTACATCATTTGCCATAGCTTTTAATTTATTAAGATCCGTTCCTTTTATCTCAATAGATACCTTTGAGCCAAACATCATAGCCATATCACTCATATCACCAGATACAGTTATTTCACTTATTCTATCATTAATTTGATTTCTAATATCTTGAACGATTTTACCAGTGGATTTTTCCTTTCCCGCTTTTAATAATACATAAATAGTCCCATTAGCATTACCGGCTGACATCATATTATAAGCATCATTACTTATTAATCCCGCAACAATATCGATATCATCCATGTTTTGAATAATATTAGATATTTCATCCATTTCTTTTTTAGTTTCTTTCAAAGTAGATTCTTTTGGCATATTAACATTTATACTAATTTGTCCTGAATCTGATGCAGGAAAAAATTCAGTACCAATACTAAAACTACCAATAATACTTCCTATAAATATTATAATAATAGTTATAATGGTTATAAATTTATGTTTTAATGCATAACCTAAACTTTTTTTATAAAACCCTTTTAATTTTTCAATACTTTTATGTTCTTTTTTCTTATGTTCTTTCGCAAATACTTTTGAAGATATCATTGGTACTAATGATAAAGCAATTATTAAAGAAGCAATTAATGAAAAAGAAATAGTAAGAGCCATTTGTTTAAAAATTTCCGCAGTCCAACCTTTTAAGAAAATAATAGGAACAAACACAGCAATGGTAGTAAGAGTAGATGCCGTAATAGCACTAGCTACTCCTTTAGCTCCTTTAATAGCTGATTCAGTTCTACTATATCCCTCATTTCTAAGTCGATATATATTTTCAATAACTACAATTGCATTATCAACTAACATTCCAACCCCTAATGCGAGTCCTCCTAATGACACAACATTTAAGGTTATATCAAAAAAATAAATCATAATAAAAGCTGCCATAATACTAATTGGAATAGCAAGCCCTATAACAATTGTTGGTTTTATATCTTTTAGGAAAACTATTAAAATTAAAACTGCAAGGATTCCGCCATATATTAAGTTATTACTAACTGAACCCACTACAAAATCAATATATTCTGATTGATCCATAATAGTTTTTAATTCCATATCAGAATGATTTTTTTTAATAACATCCATTTTTTGGTTTAAGTTTTTTACTACATCAGTGGTTGAATAACTATTTTGTTTTTGAACAGAAATAATTATCGCATCAGCACCGTTTATTTTAGTATAAGAATCGTTATTAGTATTTACTTTTTCAATAGTCGCAATATCATCCAAAGTAACAATTAGATTATCACTACTTATTATTGGTAATGTTTTTATATCGTCAATTGATTTAAATTTATCGCCTACTCTAACTAAATACTTTGTATTATCATCATTAATATAACCTACAGGCATTTCTACATTTTGACCTACTAAGATATCTTTTATCATATTAGTAGAAAAATTAATACCAATATTTTTATATTCTATTACTTTGGCTTGATCTAAAGTAATATGAACTTCGTCTTCAGCGGTACCATATAAATCAATAGTCGCAATACCTTCAGTACTTTCTAATACAGGTATTATTTTATCTCTTAGAAGAACTGTT
>JBBAEV010000004.1:0-46167 GCA_041655735.1 Bacilli bacterium
TGCATATTTATAGACATAAAACGGACTTTTAAAAAAGTGAGAAACATAAGCCCATATTAGTCTTTTTAAATAATCTTTATTTAAATTAAGATCATAATATTCTTTATATAATTTTATAAATATATCTGATAATGTCTTTTCCGTAATAGCTTCTCCTTTTAAGAATAATGAATGAGCTTCATATTCATAATCCGCAAACATAACTTGGCGATAAAAAGTTGCGACTAATCTATCTATCATTGTTTGAAGTAAATAAATTTTTTCGTTTTTATCATTAGACTTTTCTATTAAATAATCTAAAACGATTCTTTCTAAAAAGGTTGAAGCTACCTCAGCTACAAATATAGAATAACTATAAGTAGCATATGGTTGACCTTCCATTGCATATAAAGTATGAACAGAATGACCTGCTTCATGCGCTAAAGTTTCTACGTCATTTAAAGTCTCTTCAAAATTAAGTAAGATGTAAGGATGAGATAAATAAGTCCCCCAAGCATATGCTCCATTACATTTATTAGAATTACTTTTTACATCAATATATCCATCTTGCATTACTTTTCTAACCTTTTCTTGATAATCTATTGGTGTGCTTTTTACTGCGTCTAAAACTATACTCTTTGCTTCTTCATAACTATATTTTTTATCATTTTTTACAAGAGGTACAAATCTATCAAAAGCATAATACTCTTTTAATTCTAATACTCTCTTTCTTAACGAAATATATTTTTTTAAAGATTTAGTTCCTTTTTTGGTTATTTTTATTAAATTAGTATATACCTCTATTGGTATTTTTTCAGCATCTAAAAATAAATTTAAAAAAGAATCATATTTCCTAGCTTTCATAATCGCAATGTTTTTCTTTATAATAGCCCCATAGATGTTAGCATATGTTGTTTTATTATCTTCTAATGTACTATATAAAGCCTCAAATACTTTTTTTCTATCTTCCTGTTTCTCTAACTTTAATAAAAAGCTAGTATAATTTTGACTACTAATTTCTATTTCTTTACCATCGCTTAATTTAACTTTTTGCGGTTTAGCATCAGCAATAGATAATGCATTATATATACTCGAAGGCATTCCATAAAACAATGAAAAATATGAAAGTAATTGCTCTTGTTCTTTATCTAATATGTGTTTTTGTTCATTAAATAAACTTTCAAAAGGATATTTATATTCTTTTAATTTTTTACTTTTATTAATATAACTAAACACTATTTTTTCACCAATAGAAATAATTTCTGGATCAACCCATGATAATTTTTCAGATACTTTCGATAACAATAATTGTATTTTTTGTAATCTTGCCTCTTTTTCTTGATCCTTCATATTTAAATCATAACTCATTTTAGCATAAGGAAATAATTCATATAATTTTATTTCTAAAGTCTCTCTTTTTGTAAGAAATTCTTCAAATATTTCAAAACTATTAAGTTTATTTTTATATTCCTCTAATTCTTTTAATAATTTTTCACATTCTTTATAATCTTTTCCCCATGCCTTTTCATCTTTATATATATCAGTAAGATCCCATTTCATATTATATCTCTCCTTGTAATCTTTTTAATACCTCGTCTTTTCCAAATAAATATATTGTTTTAGGTAATTCTGGTCCATGCATCTTTCCTGATACTGCTATTCTAATAGGCATATAAAGCATTTGTCCCTTAGCCCCAACTTCTTCCTTAACTTCGTTAATAATTGTTTTAATATTATCAGGATTCCATTCATCTATATTTATTATTTTCTCTTTAAATGCATTTATAACCTCTTTTACTCCATCTTGATCCATAAACTCTTTTGCCTCAAAATTTAATTCTTTATCCTTAAAGAATAATGATGATATTTCTACTATTTCAGCTCCATAACTTATTTCATTTTGATATAAAGATATTAATTCTTTTAACCATTTATTATTTTTATTACTTAATTCATATATCTTTTCTAAATGGGGAACAGTTATATTATATAATTCATCAATACTAAGCCCCTTAATATAATGAGAATTAATCCAATTTAATTTATCTATATCAAAAATACCAGGGGCTTTATTAATACGCTTAACATCAAATTTACTAATTAATTCATTCATTGTAAATATTTCTTGATTATCTTCTGGGCTCCAACCTAATAAAGCTAAATAATTTAAAATGGCCTGTGGTAAATACCCTTTGTTAATTAAATCTTGAAATGAAGCGTCCCCATTTCTTTTACTAAGTTTGTTGGTTTCATCTTTCATAACTGGAGGAACATGAATATATATAGGAATATCCCAACCATAGGCTTCATATAAAAGATTATATTTTGGAGTAGAACTCAAATATTCATTACCTCTAATAACATGAGTTATTTCCATCAAATGATCATCTATAACATTAGCAAAATTATAAGTTGGATAACTATCCGATTTTAATAATATTTGATCTTCCAACAATTTGTTTTCAAAAGATATTTCACCATACACTAAATCATTATAAGTTGTTGTCCCTTCTTTTGGCATAATTTGCCTAATAACATATTTTTCCCCATTTTTTATTTTTTCTTCTATTTCTTCTTGAGAAAGTTTTTTACAACACCCGTCATAAAGAAAAGCAACCTTATTTTCTTCCGCCTTTTTTCTAAGACTATCTAATCTTTCTTCACTACAAAAGCAATAATAAGCTTTCCCCATTTCAACTAACTTTTCAGCATATTCTTTATATATGTTTTGTTTTACTCTTTCACTTTGTATATATGGTCCAAAAGCACCACCATTTTTAGGACTTTCATCTATTTTAAAACCACACATATCTAGTGTTTCATAAATAATATCTGTTGCGCCTTCAACATATCTTTCTTGATCAGTATCTTCTATTCTTAAAATAAATTCGCCATTATTGTGTTTCGCGATTAAATATTCATAAAGAGCTGTCCTTAAATTACCAACATGCATATACCCTGTTGGACTTGGCGCAAATCTTGTTCTTACTTTTTTCATATTATCACCTTTTCTAAAGTTATTATAACATAATATATAAAAAGAGAATAAATATTCTCTTTTATACTACAACATATTTAAGCTCATTATAATCTATTTCAATATTATTTTTATTTTTATTTATGTAAGAATCTATAATTATACTTTCTACTTTATCTATAATAACTTTATTTACTTTTCTAGTTCCATACTCTTTATACATTGATTCTTCTAATATTTGGTTTTTAACATTATCACTTATCTCAACATTTATATTCTTATCAGCAAACTTACTTTTCATCTTATTTAATTCCTTATCAATTATTTTTAAAATATTAGCCTTAGAAAGTTTATTAAAAATAATATATTTATCAATCCTATTAACAAAAGATGTATCTAACTCCTCCTTCAATATATTCATAATTTTACTATCATTATCATTAAAACCTACTACTTTTTTATTAAAACCAATATTAGAAGTCATTATAATAATTAAATTATCAAATCTAATAACTTTACCTTTAGAATCCTTTATCTTACCTTCATCTAATATTTGATAAAAAAGTTTAATTATAGAAGGATGTGCTTTTTCTATTTCATCCAATAATAATACAGAATAAGGATTATCCTTGATTTTTTCTAACATATTTTTATTATCATCATAACCAACATATCCAGGAGGAGATCCTATTATTTTACTTATCGAGTGTCCTTCTGCATATTCACTCATATCAAGTCTAACAAAATTATTTTCTCCAACTAGATTACTACCATACAATTTGGCTAAACAAGTTTTACCTACTCCAGTAGGACCCAAAAATATAAAAGAATATGGTCTTTCTTCATCTTTAAATCCTAGTTTTATTCTTTTAGTTATATTAAGTAATTCATCTATTGCTTTTTTCTGACCTATTATATTAGAAGAAAGTACATTCTCTAACTGTTTTAATACTTTTTTATCTTCATCTAATATTTCATAGATAGGAATCTTTGTTTTAATATTGATAACTTCTGCCACATCTTGTTTATCTACATTTTTTCTATTGCTTTTTATTTGTTTTAATTTTAAATCATTAATCATAGTCATTACTTCTTTTTCTTTAATTCTGTATTCATATGCTTTTTCAAAATTTTGATCAATAATACATTTATTTTTAGCTTCAATTATTTTGTTTAATTTCATATCTAATTTATTAGTATCATCATTTTTATTTATTTTTTTTAAAGCTACTCGCGCACATACCTCATCTAAAACATCAATAGCTTTATCTGGCTGTTTTCTATCATAAATATATTTATTAGATAGTTTTATTATCAAATCAATAATTTCATTATTGATAAAAACACCATGAAAAGATTCATATATATCCTTAATACCTAATAATATTTCTCTAACCTCATTAATTCCGGGTTCATCTACAAAAACCTTTTGGAACCTTCTTTCTAATGCCCCATCTTGATCAATATATTTTTTAAACTCATCTATGGTAGTAGCACCAATACATCTAAATTTACCTCTGGCTAAAGCAGGCTTTAAAATATTAGAAGCATCTATTGCGCCTTCAGCACCACCTGCCCCCACTATAGTATGAATTTCGTCTATAAATAAAATAATGTTTTCATTATCTTCTATTTCTTTTAATATTTTTCTAACCCTTTCTTCAAATTCACCACGATATTTTGTACCTGCCACAACTGTAGCCATATCAAGAGATAATACTCTTTTATCTTTTAAACAAGACGGAACATTACCATTAATAATAGTTCTGCTTAGCTCCTCAACAATAGCTGTTTTACCTACCCCTGCATCACCTATTAAAATAGGATTGTTTTTTGTGCGACGAAGAAGTATTTCGATAATACGTGCCACCTCTTTTTCTCTGCCTATAACTGGATCAATCTCTCCATCACTAACTTTTTTTGTTAAATCTGTCGCAAGATCATCTATTAATAATTTCTTGCTTTTTTTATTAATATTATTTAATTTGTTATTTTTTGAAATTTCACTATATAATTTATCAATGTTAATTCCCATACCTAAAAATAATCTTATCGCAACGCCCTCTCCTTCATCTAATAAACTAGTAAATAAATGACATATTGTCACTTCTCCATTATTGTTGCCCTTACTATCTAAAATGGCATTTTCAATAACTCTTTTTAATAGTGGTGTATATAAATACCATTCACTCTTTTCCTTGCCTTCTCCAATTTTATCTTTTATTTCACTTTTAAATTTTTTATAAGTCAAACCATACTCATTTAATTTCATAGTAATTTCATTATTTTCGTTTTTTAATATAGCGAGAACTAAATGCTCAGTTCCAATATACGGATGCTTTAAAGATATCATTTCTTTTTTAGCTAATACCATTACTTTCTGACTTTCTTCTGTGAATTTTCCAAACATTTAAATCCTCCTTTATACTTTATTCTATGCAGAATAAATTAATCTATAAAATTTTTCAAAATAAAAAAACCGCAATTATGCGATTTTTATGCAACTTTTCTCTCTTGATT
Source organism: Bacilli bacterium (assembly GCA_041655735.1). Taxonomy (GTDB): domain Bacteria; phylum Bacillota_I; class Bacilli_A; order RF39; family UBA660; genus JBBAEV01. The sequence goes on from JBBAEV010000004.1 coordinate 5,477, forward strand.
ATCATACTCAGAGCCTAAAAGGTTGTGACCGGAGGTATAAACTCTTTGAATGCCTTTTACTACGCTTGGTACTAAATTAGAATCATTGTACATAGTTTGTATTTGCCTTTTCGTCTCCTTTATTTCTTTCATTCTGTCATACTCTAGACTTGTAAAAAAGTCTCTAATATCAGAAAAAGAAAGATCAGAAAAGGATTTACCTGTAAAAGTTTCTATTGCGCCAGTTGGTAACTCATCGTATTGTAATTTTTGTATAGCATATTCCTGATATTCTCTTTCTCCCACATATACCACCTATCATTAGCATAATACAAAAAAATAGAAATATAAATAAAAAAGGAAAACTTTTTGTTTTCCTTTACACTAATACCATTATTGTTAATATAGCAATAACCACTAATAATATTTCTAAAAATAATTTACCAATATATTTTAACCATTTTCCATAAGATGTATCAGTATAAGCCAAACTAGTTAATAATATTAAACTAGTAGGTGCTACAAACATTATTACCCCAAAAACCGCTTGGAATATAACTCCCATTTGACCATTAACAGCGCTATCATTAATAATAGCGGTAGCTGCTGGTAATGTATATGCTGCTGCATATGGTAAATAAACAAACATTGTTGATTGAATCATTCCGTTTAAAGCCATTGTAAGGTAATTAAATTTACCCCCTAATAACCAATCCAATATAGTTATATTAATTTGATTATTATAAGCAATTAAGAAAATGATATTTATTAAAATTATTACTGCGACAACTGGAATTACTTTTTTAATACCATCAACAACACTCTCAATAACATCATTTAATTTTACCTTATAAATGATACCTAATAATACTATCATAAATAATAGTATTATTGATAAATCGCTTAGCCACCAACCACCAAACGGAGAAGATCCTCCAAATAATTGTTCAAAAATATAGAAGTTTCCGATATGAATTCCCATAACCCAATTGTGAAAATTAGTGAACACATTGGTATTAAACGCAAAATCCCAAGAAACATAGCCCAATATTGATATAACTGCTATAAATGCAAGTATTGCAATTACAGGCCATAAGCAAACCTTTACTTTTTTCTTAGATAATAATAATGGATCTTCTACTGCTTCTTTCTCTTCTTTACTTTCAATTCTTTTAGCATAATTTAATGTATAAGATACTAATAAATACATTGGAATTATAAATAAAAATATTTTTACTAATATTTCAGCATTAAATTCTAACCCTAAAACCGAGTTTAAAACTCCAGCTCCATAATAACCAAGGGTTGAGCCAATTAAACCAACTAATATTGCACCAACGGTTGAAGATAAAGCAACCATTTTATCATATCCCATTGATAATATTATTGATATTATCAGTGGAATAAAAATAAATAATTCAATTGTCAAACCACTAATCGATGTAATAAATCCAAGAACAACCATTAACCCCACTAGAAACCATTTTTCTTTTCCTTTAAATATTTCAGTAATTTTTTCTAACAGACTACGATAAGCTCCTATTTTATTCAAGATGCCATAAAATGCACCTATTAAAATAATAAATAAAATATAATCCCCAAAAAAAGCTATCGAATCATTAGGAAAATTAAATAATTCCCATAATCCAACCATTGATCTTTCCCCTGTTGCTACTGTTGCCCCATCAAAAGTACTAGTTGGTATTATCCATGTTAAGAATACTAATACTAAAATTGAAATTGACAACACTTTTAATAAACCATATTTTTTCATTTTTACCTCCTATTGTAATTATATCATAATTATAAAAAATATATTAATTTTTATTAAAATAATATATTAATTATTTATCAAGAGGTTTCATTAAAGGAAAAACAACACATTCTCTAATTGGTCTATCCATTAAAATTGAGAATAATCTTTCTGACACCCCAAAACCGAAAGCTGGTGGCATACCATATTCAAGCGCTTCAATAAATTCCGCATCATGTTCATGAGCTTCCGTATCGCCAGCTTCAGCCATTTTTCTTTGTTCGATAAAACGAGACTCTAAATCAATTGGGTCATTCAATTCAGAATAACCATTACCCATTTCAGAACCAGCAATAATAATTTGAAATTGAGCAACCTTACGTGGATCTTCTTTTAATCTTTTAGGAAGTGGATTTAACTCTACTGGTTGTCCTACTAAGAAACCCGGACCTCCTATTGTTTTACGAACTGTTTTCCACAATATATCAACTAAACGCCAATATAAAATTTTATCATTAAACTCAATCCCATTTTTCTTTAAGTAATCCATTATTTCTTCTTCCGTTGCTTCATAAATACTAATGCCTGTTTTTTCTTTAATAATTGTTTCAAAATCATATATTTCCCATTCGTCATTCATATCAATTTCAAAACCTCTAGAAGTAAATTTAGAAGTACCTAAAACATTTTTAGTAACACTCCTATACATTTCTTTAACGAATTCCATCCCATCTTTATAATCAACATAGGCCCAATAAAACTCCATTTGTGTATAATCTTGTAAATGTTCAGGACTTATTCCTTCATTACGAAATTGACGCCCTATTTCAAAAGTTTTATCATAACCAGCTACTAATAATTTTTTTTGCCATAATTCTCCCATTGAAATTCTTAAATAAACATCGATATCAAGTGCATTGTGATGAGTTTTAAATGGTGTTGCAGCAGCCCCACCAGCACTTGTTTCCAAAACTGGCGTTTCTACTTCTAAAAAACCGTCTGTAAGTAAATAATTACGAATTGTCGCCCAAAATATTTGTTTTTTCCTAAACAATTCCTTAACTTCAGAATCCATAATAATGTCTAAATAACGTTTGCGCAATTTAATTTCCGAATCAGTAAGCCCATGATATTTCTCTGGGAGTGGTCTTAAAGCTTTAGTTAAATGCACATATTTCATTGCTTTAACACTTAATTCACCTGTGTTAGTTCTAAAGACAAAACCCTCAATACCAACAATATCACCTAAATCAGCAGCATCAAAAATCTCGTATTCATTTTCTCCAACAGCATCTATACGGACATAAATTTGAATTTGACCATAATTATCTTGAATATGCATAAATCCAGCTTTACCTTTAACACGTTTAGTCATAATACGCCCTGCAATTTTAACTGATATATTCATTTCATGTAATTCTTCTTTTGTATATTTATCATATTGTTCTTTTATTGTTTTAGAATCACTAGTAATTCTAAATTGTCCACCAAATGGATCAATTCCTTTTTTAGCTAAATTTTCAGCCTTTTCTCTTCTAACAACTTCTTGCTCTGTTAATTCTTCCACTTCTTTCACCTCTAAACTTTTTCTGTAATAACTTTTGTTTTTCCTATCAAATCATGTAATCCCTTTTTATCTTTACGGTAAATTACCATGAACATTGATATAATTAATAATATTATTTGAATAAATCCTAATACTGTTGAAAACACAAAGTAATTATATCCTTTTAATATAAAAATAAGCGCCATAGATAACATAGAATATATAATCCCATTTATTAATAAACTTCTAAACAATATATCATTAAGTTCTACCTTATTACCATCTTGTTTTACAACTCTTATTTTTAACAAACTTTTCCCTAATGTTTGACCATTATTTTTGAATTGAAATAAAACAAAATACCCAATTACCATAACAAAATTAATAATGGTTCTCAACAAATTATTATATTCTATTTCATATGTCACTTCACCATATTGATGCATAATAATATTCATATCTATATCTTTTTCTAAAGACTTTTCAGCTATATTATTTAATTGTTCTTCTAAAACCACGTTATCGTTATTAGGAGGGAAAAATCCTAACACTAAACTAACAAGAAATCCTACTAATATTATATCAATTAAAAACGCTCCCAATCTTTTTACAAAACCCACTTCCATAAATTATCCCAATCCTTTCTTATATTTTAATAAAACATCTTCCAACTCTTTAACACTCTTAGCATTATTTATTTTTCTTCTTATATCACTAGCACCTTCTATTCCTTTTATATACCAACTAGCATGGCCTCTCATTTCTAATAACGCTAACTTATCTCCCTTTAATTCTAACAAATATTTAAAATGTTTTAAACACATATTTATCTTTTCATCATTATTAGGTACTTTTATTAATATATTTTTATCTAAATATTTTATTATTTGTCTTATAAGCCAAGGATTGCCTAATACTCCCCGACCTATCATAACCGCATCACATCCAGTTTCTTCTAACATTTTTTTAGCATCAAATGGAGTTTTTATATCACCATTTCCTATAACTGGGATAGAAATATTTTTTTTAACTTCTTTTATAATATCCCAATCAGCTTTTCCTCCATAACCTTGCTTTCTAGTTCTTCCATGAATAGTAATAGCACTAGCTCCTGCCTGTTCACAAATTTTAGCAACTTCTACTGCATTAATACTTTTTCCATCCCAACCACTTCTTATTTTTACTGTCACCGGGACATCAACACTATTCACAACGTCTTTAACAATATCATATATTTTATTAAGGTCTCTTAATAAAGCTGCTCCTGCTTGTGCTCTTACCGCAACTTTAGGAACAGGGCACCCCATATTAATATCAATAATATCTGGCTCCATTTCTTTTTCAATATATTTAGCAGCTTTAACAAATGAATCTTTATCACTTCCAAATATTTGTTGGGAAATAGGCCTTTCAAAATTATTAAAGGTAAGCATATCAATAGTTTTTTTACTACCATAAATAATTGCCTTATCACTTACCATTTCAGCACACACTAATCCACAACCAAACTCTTTGGCTATTTTCCTAAAAGCACTATCAGTAACTCCAGCCATAGGAGCAAGTACTACTTGATTATCTATTTCAACATTTCCTATTTTCCATTTCATATATATCACCACTATAATAAATATTATAACAAAAGGTAGATATCTTTATCTACCTTTTATTTATTGCTTTTATTAATTCCTCTTTAGTCATAGTTGAATAATCTTTTATTTCTTCCACTTTAGCAAGCTTTTTTAAATCCTTTAGTGGTAAATTCTCAATTTGTTCTTCTTCAGGAAGCTTTCCTCTTATTACTAAATAATCTATTTGTTCTTTAGTTAATACTTCATGTTCTACTAATTTATCAGCTATTAATTCTAATAACTTTTTATTATCTTTTAATGTTTTAATAGCTCCATCGTAACATTCATTTATTATTTTTCTTACTTCTTTATCTATTTCTAAAGCAACTTGATCAGAAAAGTTTTTAGTTTTTGCATAATCCCTTCCTAAGAAAATACTTTCTTCTCTATGTTCTAATTGAAGAGGTCCCAAATCGCTCATACCATACTCAGTAACCATCGCTCTAGCAATTTTAGTTGCCCTTTCAAAATCATTAACAGCACCAGTTGTTTTTTCTCCTAATATTAATTCTTGAGCAGCTCTACCACCCAATAACATTTTTATATTTTCTAACAACTCTGTTTTTGTAACATGTCTTTTTTCTTCTTTTTCAAAGAAACTAGTATAACCTCCAGCCATACCACGAGGTATAATAGTAATTTTTTGAACAGCAACTGATTCCTCGGGAGATTTTATTCCGATGACAGCATGCCCCGCTTCATGAATTGCTGTAGATCTTTTATCTTTTTCACTATACTTTATACTCTTTTTAGCAGGTCCCATTAAAACTCTATCCATTCCTTCATCAACTTCTGAAAGGCTAATACGCTCTTTTCCTCTTCTAACTGCAAGCAACGCCGCCTCATTTAAAAGATTTTCTAAATCGGCACCACTAAATCCAGCAGTTCTTTGCGCTATATATTTAAATGTTACATTAGATGACAATTTTTTGTTTTGTGCATGAACTTCGAGTATTTCTTTTCTTCCCTTAGCATCAGGTAAATTAACAACAATTCTTCGGTCAAATCTACCCGGTCTAAGTAATGCAGGGTCTAAAACATCAGGTCTATTAGTTGCGGCAATAACAATAATTCCTTCATTTTCTCCAAATCCATCCATTTCTGTTAGTAATTGATTTAAAGTTTGTTCCCTTTCATCATGGCCTCCACCAACACCAGTACCTCTTTGACGACCTACCGCATCTATTTCATCAATAAATATTAAACAAGGAGCATTGTTTTTAGCTTGCTTAAACATATCGCGGACTCTACTAGCTCCAACTCCTACAAATAATTCTACAAACTCTGAACCACTTATATAATAAAATGGTACATTAGCTTCTCCAGCTACTGCTCTAGCAAGTAATGTTTTACCTGTACCAGGAGAACCTACTAATAAAACTCCTTTAGGAATTCTAGCTCCCATTTTTGTAAACTTTTTAGGATTTTTTAAAAAATCAATAAGCTCACTAACTTCTTCTTTTTCTTCTACTAATCCTGCAACATTTTTAAACGTTACCTTTTTATTATTTACATTTAATTTTGCTCTACTTCGCCCAAAATCCATTGATTTTGAAGCTCCTCCAATTTGTCTTGATACAATAAAGAAAGTTGCTCCAATAAGTAACATTATTGGTAAAACATTTATTAAAATTAACATAAATGAACTACCCTCCGGATCAGCGTTAGTGTTAAAATCAAATTCATGTTTTTCTTCTGCATCTAATATTCTTTCAATTACTTCATCAGTTAAAGGCATCATTACCTTAAAAGTTTCTTTTTCTTTATAATTATCTAAACGACCAGTTATTTCATAAATAGCTGATCTAGATTTAGGAGTAATAGTAAGTTCTTCTACTTTCCCCTCCCCTATATTTTCCAATAAATTATTATAGGTAATATTATTAACCTTTTGGTTCATCACATTAAAAAAATAAACAACAGTTATTATAATAATAAATAACATGATATAAGGTAATAATCCTTTTTTTACATTTTGTTTCATGTTTTTCCCTCCATTTGTTAGTAATACTTTAATATTATATCATAGTTTTCATTTTTTTCCTTATCATATTTTGATTTTTTTAAATCAGGTATCCACAATATTTTACCTGCTGAATCAATCACAACAGGCCATTTTTCTCTTTCAGCGGTAGATATTTTTTCATCTATAAATATATCTTTCACTTTTTTTCTACCTAATAAACCCTTTGCCTCCATTTTATCTCCAAAGTTTCTTGACCTTACATGTAAAGGAGTTTCTATTTCTTCTGAAGATAATCTTAAAATATCATTGTTTGTACTATCGGCCTCTTCAACAATTTCAATATTTTTTCCATTTGGTAAATTCACATAATTAATAAGTTCTATTTCGTAATCCCCTTTATTAATTTCGCTATCTTTTGTAAGGGTTAAATTTTTATAGGCTTTTATTGCCTTAATGCCATTAGGCAAATAAATATACGAATTAGGTTTATCAGAATTGATGAGCTCAAATAATAATTCAGCATGTTTATCATAAATAAGCATTAAATCATCTTGATATACATTCTCTAAAATATAGTATATTATTTTTTGTTGAATTAAATAATCCAATTTTAAAAATTTTTCTATATTTAATATATTTTGTTTATATATGTTACTTACTACATTACGCATCTGGTTATCGATGAAGTTATTATATTCTAGTAACGTTTCACTAAATTTTAAAAATTTATGGTGAACATTTTTATCCTCTTTTTTAAAAAAAGGTAAAATATACTTTCTGTATCTATTCCTAGTATAAACACTTTTCTTGTTTGAAGGATCCTCAACATATCTTATATTATTATTCTTGTTATAATCCAATATTTCTTGCTTAGTAACAGTAATAAATGGTCTTATTATTTTATAATCACCCATATTCACAATTTTTGAAAAACCACTATAACCCCTTAAGGTTGAACCTCTAGCAATTCTCATTAAAATAGTTTCAATCAAATCATCAGCATGATGAGCAGTAAGTAAATATTTAGCCCCGTATTTTTTTACTATTTTCCCAAAATAACTATATCTTTTTGTACGTGCCTCATTATGAAAATTATCATCACCATAATCATCAATTTTCATACTTTCAAAAGTAATTTGATTATTATCACAATATTTTTCAATAAATTCTTTTTCTTTATCACTTTCTTTTCTCACATTATGGTTAACATGAGCACAAACAATAAAAATATCAATTTCTCTTTTTATTTCTGTAAGTAAATGGAGTAAGGCCATTGAATCTGGTCCTCCAGATACACCAACTATAACCACATCTCCATACTTTATTCCAATATTTTCTAATAAAAAAGAATAGGCTCCTTGCATTTTATCACCTTCTATACTAATTTTATCTAAAAACCTCATCAGTCGCAACAATTTTTCTAAATATATAATTAATAATAAATAAATTTAAACTGAATACTAATAAATAATTTATATCATTATAATTAAATATTAATTTTTCAACTTTATTGGTGCTGATAAAGTAAATAACCGAGGATAGCCAAAAAATAAATATATTACTTTTTATATGCTTTTTTATCATTTGTATAAATAGTATATGAATATTAAAAAATATAACTATTTTTAATATTAAGTGGTAATTAAAAAGAAAACCATATAGTAAGAAACCTATAATATAATAGGGAGTACTTTTTTTAAAAACTATATAAATCAAATAAAATATTATATAAAAATACAATAAATTATTTTTTAATATGTAAATAATTATAATTCCTAAATAAAAAAAAACAAAATTAATTATATTTTTCCTCATACTATATACCTCCTGTAAAATATCATAAAGGAAATATACAAATAATTTTGTCACAAAAATACCTTAATAATTAAGGTATTCTAATTATAAATTCTCCATCTTTTGAATATAAATATTTTTCTCTTGCATATCTAGCAACATAATCCGGATCTTTTAATTTCTGCAATTCAGCTTCTAACCCCTGTTCTTCTTCTTTAAGTTCATTCAATTGTACGGTTAAAAACCGTTGTTCCTTTTTTTTATTATAAATTTGATACATGTTTTGCCCTATTGAAAAAAGAATGGCTCCAATAATTATAAATGAAATTGTTCCTAAAAAAAGAATTCTTCTTGTTATTTTAGTATTATTTTTTTTAACCATATCTTTCACCCCTAGTATTAAAAATTATATCATTTATCATATAAAAAATCAATTTCTTTGAAGGAACTTTGTTTTTCGATTGGCAAAATAATAGCCTACTAGTATCATCAATAGAAAATAAAAATGAATTATACCGTTGTTTATTTTCTTTAAAATTAAAAAATATAACAACACATTATCTATTATAAATAAAAAAGTTATTATAATTTTAAGTATTATTTTTTTATTATATATATATTTATAATTTAAATTTAATAGCAAGGAGAAAAACATACCATATAAAAAGGAATATATTAACGAGCGTATTTGAATTATTAGTATCATTTAAATAATTTATTAAATAGACCGCCTTCTTGTTTTTGTTTTGTCTCCTCAACGTAATTTAAACTTTTTATAAAACCTTTTATAGAAACATTGCCTTGATATGTATCTAATTTAATCATCTCTAGTTCTTCTCCTTTTACAATAATATATCCTAAAGATGTTTCAAGTAAAAATTCATTACTATCAAAGCTTTCTACCTTTTTAACCCCTGTCAATGTTATGTTTTTTCTTTCTATAACGTTAATGCTATGACCAATTACCGGCTCACCATTTACCTTGTCCATCATATCCCTCCTGATAAAAGATATGATTTTTTTAAAAAAAATATGAAAACTAAAAAAATCCTATTTTACTAGGATTTTATTATACTACTCTTCTGTATCACTATCTTCTTCAGTGGTGTAATCGGAACCTTCCTCTTCTAATCTCGCATACTCAGTTAAAATTGCATCTTCAAACATTTTTCTTGTTTCAGAATTAACTGGATGAGCTATATCGCGATAGCCCCCAGTAGCAGTTTTACGACTTGGCATAGCAATAAATAAACCATTTACTCCTGAAATAATTCTAATATCTCTTACAGCAAAATTGTTATCAATTGTAACTGATGCTATCCCTTTCATGCGTGAATTTTCTTTTTCCATTTTACGTACATTTACCGCCGTAATATTCATTGGTATAGCCTCCCTCCACTACCTCATTATCATTTTATAATAATTGGAAAAAAAATGCAATATAATTAGACAAAATTATTTTATTTAAAACGTATTTCGATAGTATGCATTAATATATCAGAATAACTAAATGATTTTTTTTCTTGATTATTATTTATTTCAACGACAAAAACAAAGGGATATATTTCCACTATAACAGCTTCAAATTTTTCAATTTTATTTCTACTTCCATTGAATGTTATTTCAACTTTTTCCCCAAGGTGCTTTTCTAATTCTTCTTTTATTTCATCAATTCCGATCATATTAGCACCCCTTCCTTTAATCATTATAACATATTTATCATATTTTTACGAGCGCGGATAGCCTAAATACATAGTTCCACTTGTTTTAACTCCTCCGAATCCTTTTTCCTTATTTAGAGTTAAAGCAATAATATTAAGCAAATCTATATCCTTGTTTTTTTCAGACAAACTAACAGAAGAAGCAATTAGAGCTGGATCGAGTGAATGAATATTAATTCTTTTAGGACTTGAAGCAAAATTAGCCCCAGCCTTTAATAATTCCTCATAATTTGATTGACAAGCTCCCGAAATAATTATTAATTTATTATGAGAGCGTTCATATTTACGAGCTTCTAAGACAGCTTTTATAAAATTTGAACTATTTTTATACGCATCTACTTTTCTGTTGTTTTTTCCTTTTTTATAATAAGCATCGTGTCCCGTTATAACAAGAATTTCAGGTTTAATCATATTTAAATATTTTCCTATTTCTTTATAAAAATCTATTTCTTTTAAACAAACTCCATAAGCCACAATATTAAGTTTTTTATATAAATTTATACAACGGTCTAAATAGTCCCTATCTCCATCGAAATGTAGTATTTTACCTGGAATATAAAAAAAATTATCATTTCTAATAGTCATGCTTTTTATTTTATCTGCGTACTCATCATCATTTGTTTTTTTTTCTTCACCTTCATATAATCTTAAATCTTCTTTTGAACTATCTGCTATTAAACGTACATTTACTCCCTTTAAAATATAATTATTATTTTTAATATCAATAATTTTAAAAAGAGTATCATTGTTATAAGAATTTCTTGTAACATAATCTCCTTTTTTATAATCCATATTGATCACCTATATAAATATATGCATAAAAAAAGAAAACTTCCCTAACTAGAAGATTTCAATTTATTAGAAATATCCCCCAACTGTTCTATAGATAGATTTTCCGCTCTAACCATTAAATCAAGATTATGTTTTTTTAACTCATCTTCAATCACCTTTAAATTATATTTTCTTAAATTATTCCTCAAATTTTTCCTTTTATATTTAAATGCATCTCTAACTAAATCAAAAAATAAATTTTCATCTTTTAAAACTAATTTTAATTTATCTCTTCTTTTTAGACTTATGACCATACTATCTATTTTGGGTTTAGGAAAAAAAACATTTTTACTGACATTAAATAATTTTTTTATTTCAAAATAATAATCTAAAAAAATTGTTAGAGAATTATAGCTCTTTTGTCCAGGACTGGCCATAAATCTTTGTCCTACTTCTTTCTGTACCATTATTACAATTTCATTTATTTTTATATTATCATTTATTATTTTTGTAATAATAGGGGTAGTAATATAATAAGGTAAGTTAGCAATCATATAAATATTATCATAATTTATTTTTATATCCTTATTAATATTCCTTTTTAAAAAATCATCATAAATGATTTCAATATTATCAAATAATTTCAAATTTTCTAGTAATATTGGTTTTAATTCTAAATCAATCTCATAACATAAAACCTTTTTAGCCTTAGTAGCCAAAAATCTAGTTAATCCCCCTGCTCCAGGACCTATTTCTATAACCAATGAATTACTTTTTATATCACTTCTTTCAACTATACTTTTTAATATATTCTCATCAAAGATAAAATTTTGCCCAAATTTCTTTTTAAAATGAAAATTAGTTTTTTTTAATAAAGCATTTGTCATAAAATTATAAGAAGACATTTATTAATTCCACCCCCATCTCATAATATCAAAACGAACATTCTTTTGACGTCCTATTCTAATAGAATCTTTTTCAGCTTCATATAATAGATCCATTTTCTCCCCTTTTACAGCTCTTCCGCGATCAAGCACAACTGCAATTATTGGTTCTTTAGAAAAACGAAAATTAGATATTTTCACTATGCTACCACAAGGAATACCAGGATCTGATGCCACTATTCTTACTTTTCCATATATTTTATCATTAAAATAAATATTACCATTTTTTACATTAGGACGGGGAGGACATCCAACTTTTCCTCCACACCCCTCACAATCAGGTCCGTATCCTGTTAAAATACCAGTAAAAGATAAAATGGCATTTTCTTTTTGATCATTATTAACTAATTCATTTATTTCTTCAATAGTTAGTATTTTATTAGAAAAAATCGGTTGATAGATAACCTTACTTTTAAAACCATACTTTTCTTCGTAGTTTACATTATACAATTCTCTAGTAAATTTTAAACTAGAAACATCTAAAATAATTTTTGTTGTATTTGAATTAATTACTAAACTAGCCAAAGAAACAAATAATACTTTAACTACATTGATTAATAATCTCAAAACATAATTATTCATCTATTTCACCTCAAAAAAATAAAATCTATTTAATATTAAATCTTGAACAAACATTATTTGTTGTAATTTTTTCAATCTCTTTACTATCAATACCTTTTAATTCAGCCAAACTATCAACAATATAGGAAATAAAAGTAGGCTCATTCTGTTTTCCTCTAAAAGGTACAGGAGCTAGATATGGACTATCTGTTTCTAATACTATATATTCCATATCGATATTTTTTATAACATTCCTTAATTCTTTAGCATTATTAAATGTTAAAATACCACCAACCGCAATTAATAGGTTTAGCTCAATAAACTTTTTAGCCATTACTAAATCTCCACTATAGCAATGCATAATACCACCAATCGAAGAAACGTCTTCTTTTTTTAAAATATTAAAAACATCATCCATCGCATCTCTATTATGAATGATAATAGGCTTCCCGTACTTCTTCGCAAGTCTTATCTGTTTTATGAATACTTCTTTTTGCTTTACAACATTATCTTTAGACCTATAATAATCCAAACCTATTTCCCCCATTGCTATAACAAAAGGAGATTGTATCATTTTTTCTAAATTAATCCAATCTTGATCTGTTATTTTATCAGCCTCCAATGGATAAAAACCAACAGTAGCATATAAATTTTTATTTTTTTTAGCCAATTCAATTACTTCTTCATTAGTTTTAATATCAGTACCACTAATAAAACCTATTATTTGTTTTTCTTTCATTCTTTTAATTGTTGCATTAATATCACTATAATATTGTTTTAATATATGACAATGAGTATCCACTAACATAAAATCACCATTATTTTATAAATTTATTCCAAATAAATTATACCACAATTATGTGGTATATTTTATTTTATATGAGAAACGTATATAAATCTTATAAAAATAACAATAAATATAATCAAAAAATATAAATCCATCGAATTAAATCTATACAAAATACTTTCTGAAATAAAACCTATTAAAAAAATAAAATTCAATGATAAAAACTTCATTTTTTTATTTGTAGTCATTTTTTTCTCCTTTTCCCTTTATTCTACGACTACTACAATAAAAAAATAACACACCATATTTTAAAAAGCAATTTTCTTATGATTATTTTTTTCGTACTTTATAATAAGTTTACATTAAAAACTAATCTTCAATATATTTTCCTAAAAACTGTGCGGCTATTTGCGTTGTTTTTTCTTCTAGTTCTGTTAAATCTCTTTCCTCTGATAATATAATTACTAAACCAATACAATCTCCATTTGAAATGATAGAACTTAAAGCATAGTTGCCCTCTTCTTCTAAATTTTCTATTAATTTTATTTTCTTTTTATGTCTTTCTACAAAGTTTTCTCTTCTTGCTATTGCGGTTTCCAAGTACTTGCTTATTTCTTTTCCCAAATATTTTTTCTTCAACGACCCCGCTACAGCGATTATTTTATCTCTATCAGTTATAAAAATATTATGCTTTACCATCGAATAAATTGAATCAACATATTCTTTTGCAAAATCTTCTAATTTACTCATAGGTGAAAACTTCTTCAAAACTATTAATTCTGGTTGATCTATATAAATTTCTAATGATTCTCCGTTTCTGATTCTTAAAATTCTTCTTATTTCTTTTGGGATAACAATTCTGCCTAAATCATCTATCCTTCTAACAATCCCTGTTGCTTTCACAAAAACACCCCATTTCTAGAATTATTTTGTGAAAATTGTCGAAAAATATACCGAACTAAAAAGATATATACAAAAGTATATATCTAATTATATTTATTCATTAAACTATTATAATCCATTTGTAAAAAGTCTGTAATTATTTCATAAACTTTATTTAAAAGGAATTCTTTTTCGTCTTTTTCCTCATTTTTAAATTTACTAAGCACATAATCTTTTGAATCAATTAATTTACTATTGCCAATGCCAATTTTCAGTCTTTTACAATAATTAGTATTTAATATATTTTCAATACTTTTTATACCATTATGTCCACCACTACTACTATTGATTTTTAATCTTAATTTACCAAATTCTAAATCTAAATCGTCATGAACAATCAAAATATCATTTATATCTATTTTATAATAATTAATAAAATCATTTATGACTATTCCTGATAGATTCATAAATTTTTGAGGTTTTAATAAAATTACTTTTTTATCATTTATAATAGTTTTATAAAAAAGACCACCAAACTTATTATTAAAAGTTGTTATTTTTAATTTTTTAACTAAAAAGTCAATGACATCAAAACCAATATTATGCCTTGTACCATTGTACTCGTTGCCAGGATTTCCTAATCCAACAATTAATTTCATTCTATCACCTCTTATGATAAGCATCATAAATTTTATTTTTTGAAACATTATAATTATTTGCAACTTTTTTTATAGCTTCTTTTTGCGAATATCCTTTTTTTATATAAAACTCTATTTGTTCATATAACTCTTCGTTACTAAATTCTTTTATATAATTTCCCTCAATAATAATAACATATTCCCCTTTTATAATTTTTTCCTTATTTAAATATTCTTTTATATTTCCGCGAAACACTTCTTCATGTATTTTGGTTATTTCCCGGGAAATACAAACCATTCTATTACCCATAACTTTTTCTATGTCATATAAGGTTTTTTCCAACCTATGTGGAGCTTCATAAAAAATTATTGTATAAGTTTCTTTTTTTAATTTTTCTAGTTGCTTTTTTCGTTTTTCACTTTTATTATTTAAAAAACCAAAGAATAAAAATGGATATGGATTTATGCCAGAAATTATTAAAGAGGGAAGAAAGGCTGTTGCTCCAGGAATAGAAATTACATTAAATCCTTTTTCTATAATATATTTTACCATTTTAAAACCCGGATCATTTATAAGAGGAGTCCCCGCATCAGATATTAATGCAACATTATTATTGTTTTGCAAATAATACAACATCTTTTCTTTAATAAAGTTTTCATTACTATCATTAGCTGAAATTAATTTTTTATTTATTTCATAATGATTTAATAATTTTCTTGATACCCTAGTATCTTCACAGAAAATAACATCAACTTTGTTCAAGATATCTAAAGCTCTTAATGTTATATCTTCCAAATTTCCTATTGGTGTAGATACCAAATATAAAATAGCCTGTTCATTTTTATTAGAAATAATAATCACTCCTTAAACATATCCATAACTTCTTTACTATAAGAGCCATCCCTCTTGTGTACATATAAAGGAGATAATATTTTTAATCCTTTTTTTCCATTCTTTTTTCCCTCAATCAAAATAATATTAGATCCTTTATTTCTTTTTGGATAAACTAAACGTAATCTTTTTGGTTCTATATTATGCTTTTTCATTAAACATAATATTTCTACCAATCTTTCAGTTCTATGTACTAGGGCCAACACTCCATTATTTTTTAATATTTTCTTTGTAACAATAAATACATCTTCTAATTTAGCATATATTTCATGACGAGCTATAGTTTTTATTTTATTATCGTTAACATTAGAACTATCGGTGTATTCAAAAAATGGAGGGTTAGAAACAACTATATCAAAAGTATCTGTTTCAAAAATTTTATCAATATTCTTATAATTATCATATATTAACTTTATTTGAGTTTCCTTTTTATTTATTTTTATGGTTTTTAATGCTAATTCAAAAATTTCTTTTTGGACCTCTACACCATATATTAAAGAGCTTGTCCGAGCACTTAAAATTAAAGGGATTGGAGCATTCCCTGTGCCTAAATCTATTATTTTTTTTATTCCTTTATTTAAGGTAACGAAGTTGGCTAATAAAACAGAGTCTAAGGAAAATTTAAACCATTTACTATTTTGATATATTCTTAAATTTTTATAGTCTAATAAAGTATTAATTACTTCCATCTTTTTCTTCCTGTGTTTCTACGTTAACCACGCCATAATCTGGAACATCTACTTTATATCTTCTGTTAAAAACATCAACTGAAATTACTTTCCCTTTCCCTTGATTAGTTTTTACAATAGTACCTACAGGAGGTATACCTTTTTTATACTCTTTGTATTCCTTATTTTCATAATTCAAACAACATAATAGTCTGCCACAAACTCCACTTATTTTTGCTGGATTTAAAGCCAAATTCTGATTTTTAGCCATATTTATTGAAACACTATCAAATTCATTTAAGAAAGCAGTACAGCACAATTCCCTTCCGCAATGCCCTAATCCCCCTACTGATTTGGCTTGATCTCTTATACCCACTTGTCTCAATTCTATTCTTGTTTTATATATTTTTGCTAAATCCTTAACTAAACTTCGAAAATCAATTCTATCTTCAGAAGTAAAGTAAAATATTAATTGTTTTCTATCAAAAGTATAGACTGTTTCTAATAATTTCATGTTTAGGTTATACTCCTCTATTAACTTTTGACATTTTTTATGAGCCATCTCGCTGTCTCTTATATTTTTTTGATGGGCTTTTTTATCTTCTTCATTAGCTATTCTTAAAGCCTTTTTAACAGGTAATATTAAATTTTCCTTTTTGATATTCTTTATGTTTGTAGCAACTTCCCCAAGTTGTAGACCCTTATCAGTGTTAACAATAACAACATCATCTTTATTTATTTTTAAATTACCAGGTGAAAAATAATAAATCTTTCCATTCCCCTTAAATCTTACGCCCACGACCTCTTTCACTTTATTCACCACCTTCAAATTGTAAATATAGCTTATCAAATATTAAAGTATTATTAAGATTGTATTTCATTTTTTCTTTTAAATCCAATAATACTTCTATCTTATGTATTATATTATTAATATTATTTTTTTCTAAAATTTTAACTATAATATCTTTGTGACTATCAAAATAATTTATTTCATGTTTATAATAAAAGTCCAACACATCATTATAAAAATATAATAATATATCTAACACCATGTTTTTCTCTTTTATATCAATGCTTTTTAATATAAAGTTATGAATTTCAAAAAACATATTTTTTTCTTCTAATTCGTACCTCTTAATAAATTCTATAACTATATTTACTGTGTTTTCTAAATTGTTTTTTTCATTTACCCTATCAGCATTATTATATAACATATAATCTAGTTTGGTTAACCCTTTCTTGTTATTATCTACGTTACTAAAATCTATAATATCATCTAATTTTGGAGTATTAAAAATAATTTTTTGACATCTAGAAACAATAGTATCTATTACATTATACAAGTTATCAGTTATTAATATAGCTATAATATCATCTTCCGGCTCTTCTAAAAATTTTAGTAACCCATTAGCACTATATTTATTTAGTTTATCACAATTATTAATTATATATATCCTTTTATTAGATTCTAAACTTTTCTTAGTAAAATTTGCCTGCAAATCCATAATTTCTTCTTTTTTTATTTGAGATTTACCTGAATCCACTATTTTTAACTCTGAAAATTCATTCTTATTTATACTATTACAAATATAACAAGAATCACATGGAATATTGTTTTTCTTTTTTTGACATAATATCATTTTAGAAAAATGTAATGCTGTTTCTAATTTTAATGCCTTTTTATCCCCATAAAACAAATATGCGTGTGCAACATTATTTTTTTCTATATTTTTTAATAATTTTTTATAAACTAATGGATGCATTTTTTCTATATCTATTACCATACCCTCAACTCTTCTCTAATAACTAAAAAGATAATACTAAAAAGATAACTAGTCCAACCAATATAGGGAAACCTATAACTCCCACCAGCGTAATTGTAACTAAATTAATAGGAATGATTAGCCCCAAAGGAGTAGCAATTAAATTATACCCATAAAGAAGAAATACGCCAGTAATAAATATTTTTATTATTTTTTTTATTATTTTCATTTATTTCATCCTTTCATATTTTATAATATGAAAGGTGGTATATATATTATGATATATCTATTCTATCTTCAAGAGCTCTTTCCAAAGTTAAAGCATCAATATATTCGATATCAACACCTATAGGCAACCCATATGCTATCTTTGATATTTTTAAGTCTAACCCACTTAGAACCTTAGATATATATAGAGCTGTAGTCTCCCCTTCAATACTTGATTTTAAAGCTATTATAACTTCTTTTATTTTTTTGTTTTTTATTCTATCGACTAATGAAGAAATATTTATATCCTCTGGATTTATTCCATCAGAAGGAGAAATCAATCCCCCTAAAACATGATATCTACCTTTAAAAGCACCTATTTTCTCCAAAGAAATCACATCCTTTGGCTCCTCCACTATACATAAAATATCATCATTTCTATTTTTATCTTTACATATATAACACTTATCTTCTTCTGTTAAATGATGACATAAAGGACATTTTTTGATTTTTTCATTAACATCACTAATAGCTTGTGCAAAAACATCAGTACTTTCTTTATCAAATTGCAAAACTGACAAAGCCATTCTTTCTGCGGTTTTATCACCAATTCCAGGAAGTTTTTTAAAACTCTCAATTAATTTATTTAAACTTTTTGGATAAAACATCTCTATTCCCTTTCTATAAAATACCCGGCATGCCAGAAGCAATATTTCCTAATTTTGCTTCTACCTCAGTATCAACTTTTTTAAACGCATCATTTAACGCTATTAAAATCATATCTTCTAATATTTCTAAGTCTTCTTTTTCTAAACTTTCCTTGTTTTGTATTTCTATTTTTAATACTTCTTTTTTCCCATTAACTTCCACATTAACTAATGAAGATTTCCCGGGAAATATTTTTTGATTTATTTCTTCTTTTTTACTCATTATTTCACTTTGCATTTTTTGAGCTTGCTTTAACATATTTTGAATATTCATACTAATCCCTACCTTATCTCTATTATATTTTCACCAAATAAATCTATTGCATCTTTTACAACTTTTTTTTGTTTACTAGATTTGTTTTTTATATATATATCTTTACAAATATCTATATTTTCGTCCAATAAATCATATTTTTGCTTATTTTTTATTTTTTCAACATATTTTTTTTTAACTTCTTTCCACTCTTCATCAGAAATAGCTATAATCTTAAATTTTTCTTTTAACAATTTATTTAACATTTTCTCCGCTTTTAAAAGTTCAGTATTAATTCGATCAGCCATAGATGGATATGCATAAGATATTATTATATTGCCCTCACTTACTACTCTAATATTTCCATCTAATAACAATCCTGCTATCGGTCCAAAACTCAGATCTGTTGAATAAGTAGACAATTCTATCCATCTTTCCTTTAATTTAGAAAGAAAATCTTTATTTGCCGTTGCTAAAGCATTATTAATTCTTATTTTCTTTAATTCTAATAATTTCTCATAATTAATATCTATTTCTTTTTCAGCAGTGGCTTTGTTATTTTGTGTTATTTTTATTTCCTTATCATCACACCTCAAATCCATCTTTTCCCTCTTTATTTCAATTTTTTTCTCTTCGTTTTCTATATCATCAGGAATTTTATTTTCATTATATTTATCAATCATTTTTAAAACTAATAATTCTAGTAATAATTTTGGGTTATTTGAATTTTTCATATTAATCATTGTTTTATTTATTTCATCAATAACATAATATATATATTCTTTATCAATAATTGTTTTAAATTTTTCATCAATATCAATATTAGTAGTATTACAACCCATTGATACCAAAAGAACATCTTTCAAAAATCGCATCATATTCTCGCTCATTTTCACAATATCTCTACCATTTTCAATCAATTCATTAATAAGATCTAAGCTATCTTTTACCTTGTTATCAATAATACACATAAATAAATTTGATAACTCTTTATTGCTAATTCTTCCACTCAATAAATTCACATCATCTATCGTTATTTTTCTTTCTGAATATGCTAATAGTTGATCTAACATATTAATGGCATCTCTTAGTCCGCCTTCACTTAACAGGGCTATTTCAGTAAAAACATTTTTATCTATCTTAATCTTTTCCTTTTTACATATTTCATTTAACTTTTCAACAATTTTGTCTACTGTTATTCGTTTCAAATCAAATCGTTGACATCTTGATATTATAGTGGCTGGGAGACGATATGGCTCGGTTGTTGCTAATATAAAAATAACATGACCAGGAGGTTCTTCTAACGTTTTTAATAAGGCATTAAAAGCTCCTGTAGTTAACATATGAACTTCATCAATAATATAAATTTTATACAAGGAAGCACTTGGAAAAAAGGAAACTTTTTCCTTTATATCCCTTATCTCATCTACACCGTTATTACTAGCTGCATCGATTTCAATTATATCCTGATCCTCGTTGTTAGCAATACGTTTACAATTATTGCATTCACCACAAGGATTATCAATAGGATATTTTATACAATTAACAGTTTTTGCTATTAATTTAGCCAAAGATGTCTTCCCAGTACCACGAGGGCCACAAAACAAGTAAGCGTGCGCTACCTTATTGTTTTTCAATGATGAGCGAATTGTTTTTAAAATCGCATCCTGCCCTACTATTTCATCAAATTTATTTGGCCTATATTTTCTATATAACACTTTGTTATTCATCAAATCACCTCGATGCCAATAAATATAATATTATTATACCATTTTAACTAATATAAAAAAAGAGACTTTTATCTCTTATTTTCAAAAAAGGTTTTTAATAATTTTTCTGCATCATTATTTATTTTTTTATATATAAACTCAGTTGTTTTTTCTTTTTTTACACTATTACAAGCTTCTTTTTGACATTTTACACAATATATAGCTTTTTTAATTCTACTTTCCATAATTGCCCCTTTACACATCAGACAAGGTTCTAAAGAAACGTACATTTCACAATCATTTAGCCGCCAATCATTAAGTTTTTTACATGCTTTTTCTATAGCTAATATTTCAGCATGATGCGTTGCGATCTTTGTTTTTTCTTTTCTATTATAAGCCCGGGCAATTATCTTATTATTTTTTACAATAATAGCACCAACCGGAACATCATTTTTTTTATAAGCCTTTTTAGCTTCTTTTAAAGCCATCATTATATAATAATTTTCCATATCCACCACCAAACAAAAAGATGCGCACACAGAAAGAGGTTTTTAAGGCTGCTATTTTTCAATCCTGACCTGTTTCAAACATTTCTGTTGCGCAATATTATTATATAGTAATTACTTTAAAAAAATCAACAAAATTGTATTGTAATGTTTCACGTGAAACATCATATATTTGGTTAACCAATGTTCCACGTGAAACATTGACTATCCTTCATTTATAATTTTTGCCACCGTAGTGACTCTTTGTCTTTCTTTTAACGTAATTAGTCTAACCCCTTGAGTTGCTCTTCCTGATAGGGAAACCTGTTCCATAGGTAATCTTATCAACAAACCACTGTTAGTTGTAATTATAAGATCCTCATCCCCTGAAACTGATTTAAACGATACAATCATACCATTTTTATCTGTAACATTTAATGTTTTTACTCCTTTACTACCCCTATGCGTTAATCTATATTCAGTTATTTCTGTTCTTTTTCCATATCCTTTCTCGGTAACAACTAAAATTTGTTCATTGTTATTAACTACTTCAGCTCCGACGCAATGATTGCCTCCTAAATTTATACCTCGAACACCAGCAGCTGTTCTTCCCATACTTCTAATTTCTTCTTCTTTGAAACGAGCTATTTTTCCATCAGAAGATCCTAATATAATTTCATTAGCACCATTTGTTTTCCTTACTGAAATTAATTCATCATTATTTTTTAACGTGATAGCAATTTTACCTGTTTTTCTAATACTATCAAATTCACTTAATTCTGTTCTTTTAACAATACCAAGCTTAGTCGCAAAAAATAGATAGTTTTTTTCATCAGTATCATCAATTTTTATAACAGAATTAATGAATTCATCCTTTTCTATTTGCAATATATTAATTATTGGTATTCCTTTTGCCTGGCGACTATATTCTGGTACTGAATATCCTTTTAATTTATAAACCTTTCCTTTATTTGTAAAGAACAATACATTATTATGAGTAGTTGTGAAAATCAAATGCTCTACGTAGTCTTCTTCATTAGTTGTTATTCCTTTTACCCCAACACCACCTCTATTTTGAGTTCTATAGGTATCCACAGGCACCCTTTTTATATATCCTTTATTTGTAATAGTAATAACAACATCCTCTACTGGAATTAAAGATTCATCTTCAATAAAATCTATTGAACTTACGTCAATTAAAGTTCTTCTTTCATCTTTATATTGTTTTTTTATTTCATCTAATTCTTTTTTTATTATATCTAAAACCAGTTGATTGCTGTTTAATATTTTTATTAATTCCTCAATCTGTTTTAATAATTGTTGTAGTTCTGATTCTATCTTTTCTCTTTCTAATCCTGTTAAGCGACGAAGTTTCATTTCTAATATTGCTTTAGCCTGCATCTCTGTTAACTTGAAGTTATCTATTAATCCGTTTGTCGCTTCCTCTTCGGATTTTGATTTTTTAATTAATCGAACTATTTCATCAATATTGTCTAAAGCTATTTTTAATCCTTCTAATATATGAGCCCTATTTTCCGCTTTATTTAAATCAAATTTTGTTCTCCTAAAAATTACTTCCTTTTGGAAGTCAATATATTTGGTTATTATTTCTTTCAAAGATAATGTTTTAGGTTGTCCAGCATCTAACATTAATAGATTAATGCCATAACTTGTTTGTAATGGTGTGTATTTATAAAGATTATTTAAAATGACATTTGCGTTTGCTTCTCTTTTTAGTTCTATAATTATTTTTATTCCTTGAGTTAAATCAGTTTCATCCCTCAGATCTGTTATTCCATCTATAACTTTATCTCTTACCAATCCAGCTATTTTTTCCTTTAAAGCTGTTTTATTAACCTGATAAGGTATTTCTTTTATAACTATTTGATTTTTATTCTTAACCTCTTCTATTTCAGCCTTCCCTCTTATAATTATCGTACCTTTACCAGTTTCATAAGCCTTCTTAATACCAGAATTTCCTAATATTATACCTCCACCTGGAAAATCTGGTCCTTTAATAACTTCCATTAATTCTAATAAATCTATATCAGGATTATTTATATAAGCTATACAACCATCTATTATTTCTCCTAAATTATGGGGAGGGATATTGGTTGCCATCCCCACAGCTATTCCCATTATTCCATTTACTAATATATTAGGATACCTACTAGGCAATACCTCTGGTTCCTTTCTAGTCCCATCATAATTATTCATAAAGTTAACTGTCTCTTTATTAATATCTTTTAACAATTCAGTTGCTATCTTAGATAATCTTGATTCAGTATAACGCATAGCTGCTGCTCTATAACCATCAATTGAACCAAAGTTCCCATGTCCGTCTACTAAAACATATCTATAACTAAAATCTTGAGCCATTCTTACTAACGAATCATAAGCAGCAGTATCCCCATGAGGGTGATAGTTACCTATAACAGCCCCTACTGTTTTAGCACTTTTTTGATACTGCTTATCAGGAGTATAACCTGATTCATACATTGTATATAAAATCCTTCTATGAACTGGCTTTAATCCATCTCTCAAATCAGGAAGTGCTCTTTGAATTATGACACTCATTGAATAGTCTAAAAAACTTTTTTCCATTTCTTTAGATATATTAACATCTATTATTTTATCCATTATTAAACCTCCTTTATATATCTAAATTTTGAACATATATAGCATTTTGTTCTATAAATTCTCTTCTAGGTTCCACATTTTCACCCATTAATGTTTCAAAAACACGATCTGCTTCCATTGCTTCTTCAATTGTAACCCTTAAAAGATTCCGATTTTCTATATCCATGGTTGTTTCTTTTAATTCAGAAGCATCCATTTCTCCTAGCCCTTTATACCTTTGAATATCACATTTTGTACTAGCAGACAAAGTTTTTAAGTATTCATCTTTCTCTTGATCATTTAAGACCGCCTTAATAGTTTTGCCATGTGTTATTTTATATAAAGGGGGTTGTGCTATATAAACATAACCTCGTTCTATAATAGGTTTAAAAAATCGATAAAAAAGTGTTAATAGTAATGTTCGAATATGTGCGCCATCAACATCGGCATCAGTCATTATTATAATTTTGTGATATCTTAATTTAGCTATATCAAACTCTTCACCAACACCTGTTCCAAAAGCTGTAATCATGCTTCTAATTTCTTCATTTCCTAAAATCCTATCCAATCTTGCCTTTTCTACATTCAATATTTTACCTCTTAAGGGCAATATTGCTTGTGTTTTAGAATTTCGGCCAGCGACTGCAGAACCTCCTGCAGAATCTCCTTCCACAATAAACATTTCTGATATTGATGGATCTTTTGAGGAACAATCTGTTAATTTTCCCCATTGATTTGTTAATTCTAAACCGCCTTTTCTTCTTGTTAACTCCCTAGCCCTTTTAGCAGCTACTCTAGCTCTTGCGGCTGTCATTACTTTTTCTATTATTAACTTGGCTTCTGTCGGATTTTCTAGTAAAAATCTCTCAAATCTACTGTAAAAAATATCATCTACTATTTTTCTAACTTCACTATTCCCTAGTTTTGTTTTTGTTTGCCCTTCAAATTGAGGATTCGGATGCTTCACAGAAACAATGGCTATTAAACCCTCTCTAACATCATCCCCTGTTAAACTTTCATCATTTTCTTTTAAATAGTTATTTTTTCTAGCATAATTATTTATTATTCTAGTTAATGATCTTTTAAATCCATCTTCATGTGTTCCACCCTCATGGGTGTTTATATTATTCACGAAAGTATAAATATTTGATGAAAACCCTGTATTATATTGAACAGCAATTTCTGCCAATATATCATTCTTTTTTTCTTCCATATAAACAACACTTTGATGAATAATAGTTTTGTTTTTATTTAATAATTCAATATACTCTTTTATTCCGCCACTATATAAAAATTCTTCCTTTTTCCCATCTCGATTATCCCTTAGTAAAATTTTTAACCCTTTGTTTAAAAAAGCTAATTCTCTTATTCTATTTTTTAAAAGTTCATAATTAAAAGTAACAATCTCAGTAAATATTTTACTATCCGGTTTAAATGAAATACTAGTACCAGTTCTATCAGTATCACATTTACCTGTTATTTTTAATTCTTCAATTGGTTTTCCCCCATTTTCAAATCTTTGATAATAAATGTTGCCATCTTTATATATTTTCACTTCTAACCATTCACTCAAAGCGTTAACTACAGAGGCCCCAACTCCATGTAATCCTCCAGAAACCTTATATCCATTTCCCCCAAATTTTCCACCTGCATGTAATATTGTAAAAACCGTTTCAACAGTTGATCTTCCAGTTTTACTATGAATATCGATAGGAATTCCTCTACCGTCATCATTAACAACTATACTATTATCTTTTTCAATAATAATTTCAATATCATCACAAAAACCAGCCAAAGCCTCATCAATAGCATTATCAACAATTTCCCAAACCAAATGATGCAGTCCTCTTTCACTAGTTGCTCCTATATACATCCCTGGTCTTTTCCTAACAGCTTCTAATCCCTCTAAAACTTGAATATCCTCTGCTGAATAATTTTTATTTTCCATTTTTATACCACCCTATCTGTTTTAATTATACTCGCATTTTCTATATAATATATTCTTGATTTTTTCAACACATCATCACTAATATCTTTCAAATTTGTAGTAGTTATTATTGTTTGAATTTTTCTTTTTATTTTTTTTAGAAATATATTCTTCTTTTCTTCATCAATCTCACTTAGCACATCATCTAACAATAATATTGGATAATTCTTTTTTTCTTTATAAAAAACATTTATTTCTGCTAATTTTAAAGCTAATACCATAGCCCTTTGTTGTCCTTGTGACCCATATTTTTTTATTTCTTTATTGTCTATAAAAAAGATTAAATCATCTTTATGTGGACCTACTAATGTACTACCATAAAATATTTCTCTTTCTATATCTTTTTTAAATTGAACAGTCAATTCTTCTTTTGTTTTTTTTGAATCACAACTTAATATGTCCATAAAACTTCTGTACTCTATCCTTATTTCTTTTTCTAGTAATTCACTTTGTATTTTTTTTATCTCCTTATTAATAAGTAAAATAAATTTTTTTCTAAATTCATATATTTTTAAAGCTAAATCAATTAATTTATCGGTAAGAACTTCTAAATATCGATGGTCTCTACTTTTATTTACATATAAGTTTCTCAAATATTCGTTTCTATTTTTTAATAAAGCATTATAATTATTTAATATAGTAATATATTTATTGTCTAATTGTCCTATTTCTATATTTAAAAATTTTCTTCTATCATTAGGAGTTCCTCTTATAATTTTTAAATCATCTGGGCAAAAAATAATTATATTCAAATTTGAAATATAATTACTAAATTTTTTAATAACTTTATTGTTTTTTTTAACTCTTTTACCATCTTTTGATATAATTACCTCTAGTTTTATAGACATTTCATCTTTTTCAAACATACCAGTAATTTTTGAGGAATTAGAATCAAATTTTAATATTTCATTATCAAATTGTGTGCGAAAAGATTTCGTAAGAGCTAAAATATAAATAGCTTCTAATATATTTGTCTTCCCCTGAGCATTATTACCATAAAATATGTTTATGTTTTTAAAAAAATCTATTTCGATTTTTTTATAATTTCTAAAATTTTGTAATAATAATTTTTTTAATATCATTTTTTCTCCTTTTTAGGCTATATAGAAAACTTTTTTATATTTATGTATCCCAGTACGCACATTAATATTATAACACAAAAAAACTCTAATTAACAAGAAAAAAAGAAATCTTTAATATATGATTTCCTTTCTCTTTTTTAATACCGATTCTAATCTAGTAGCCCTTAATATCTGATTTGTTAATGAATTAAAAGAAATATTCAATTCTAATTCTATACCATTTTCAAATATTACTTTACTATTAGTTATATTTTTTATAAAATCTTTTACTTTATTTAAAGATATCCAATAGCAATTAGGTATTCTTGGTGACATGGTTGGAAAAAAGATAAGTTCTGTTGTTTCTTCTATTATAATAGGAGCTTTATGAGAAACTCCTATTAAATTTTTAGTTCCATCATGTCTTCCTGAATAAGAACTACCAAAGTATTTACAACTATTATTAATTATTTCAAAAGGTGATAAATTAACAATAAATTCTTCTGTGGTTTCTAAAACTTTAGATTTACTATAACCAATAGGAATTATTGCTAAAGTATTATTTGATATTTCATATTCCCCCATAATAAACCCCCCTTTCTTTTTAGTTTATATATTTCTTCTTTAAAAAAATATATATTTCCTCTTATATAACAAAAAAAAGACGAAATTTGTCTTTTTTTGTCTTTTTTAATAAGTTTTTATTGGTAAAATTAGTTGAATTAAATTATTATCATCTAAAGATTTTATAATTATAGGTTTTATTTCTCCATTTAATAATATTTTTATTTGCTCTGATTTTATTGATTTTATTGCTTCCATCATATATCTAGCAGAAAAAGATATTTTAATATTATTTTTTTCTTTTTTATTTATATCTAATCTTTCTTCTACTTTCCCAATTTCGGGAGCATTAGAACTAATAATTATCATATTATCTTTAGTTTCTAATTTAACAATATTTTTATCACGATCATTCATTAATAAAGATGCTCTATCAATCACATTATAAAATTCTTCAGTATTACATATAATTTCTATTGAAAATTTTTCAGGAATTAATTTAGATGTATCTGGATATGTACCATTTAATAACCTTGTTTGAAATAGAATGTTATCAAATTTAAATAAAATTTTATTATTAAAAATATGAATTTCTATATTATTATCTTCTTCATCTAATATTTTAAATAATTCTAATAGGTTTTTACCAGGGACTATAATATTTATTAAATCATCATAATTTTTATTTAAATTTACTATTTTTTTCGACAAACGATATGAGTCTGTCGCAATACATTCCATTATATTTTTAGATATTTTAAAATTTATTCCTGTTAATAATGGTCTAGTTTCTTGAGTAGATATCGAAAAAGATGTTTGCATTATAATATTTTTAAAAACTTTTTTATTCAATAAAATTGGGTTCTTATTTTCTTCAAATTTTATGTTAGGATATTCATTAGGATCAATGCCATTTAAATTAAATTCTGTATTTTTAGTACTAATTAATGTTTTTAACCCATCTATTACTTCTATATTTATAATTTCATTAGGAAGTTTTCTTATTATTTCTACAATATATTTACCTTGTAAAATAATTGCTCCTTCTTTTTCTACAGAATTAATATATTTATCTTTTTCAATAAAAGTTTGTATAGTAATATCACTATCACTACCTATTAAATACAATCCTTCTTTTTTTAAAATAAATTTAATTCCATTTAAAACTGGTATTAATGTTTTACTTGATAATGCTTTTGAAACATTATTCAATCCTTCTAATAAAATTTCTTTATTAATAGAAAACTTCATATTAATAAAACCTCCTTTTTTATTTTTTAATTAATATATTTAATATTATTACTGTGAATATTGTTAATAATTCATATTTCACTTATAAAATAAATATAAATTAATTATTTTATTGTTAATCTAATTATTAATAACTTTAGTATTATACACAACATTAATTTAATTTTCTTTTCAATACCTCAATAACTTCTTTTAATTGATTATTGCCTTTTAATTCCTTTTTTATTTTTTCAAAAGAATGAATTACTGTAGAATGATCTTTCCCTCCAAATTCTAAACCAATACGAGGATAAGATTCATCAGTTAAAATTCTTGATAAATACATAGCAATTTGTCGTGGTAAAGTTATTGAATTTAATCGTCTTTTTGATTTTAAATCATCTACAGAAACATTATAATACTCGGCTACAATGCGTTGTATTTTTTGAATATTGTTTTTAATTGACATTCCTTTATTTAAATAATCTTTTAAAGCTTCCATTGCAAGATCTAAAGTTATATCTGATCCGCTCATCATCGCAGCATAAGCATATAATCTGGTAATTGCTCCTTCTAATTGTCTAATATCAGACTCACAATTATTAGCAATATATTCAATAACATCATTGGGTATTTCTTTTATTAATCCTTGTATAGATACTTTTTTCTTTAATATTTCAATTCTAAGTTCAAAATCAGGTGGATATATATTAACTGTTAAGCCCCAATTAAATCTTGTACGTAGTCTTTCTTCTAATAATTTTAAATCATCAGGAGATCTATCAGATGATATAATTATCTGTTTGTTACCATCATATAAATTATTGAATGTGTGGAAAAATTCTTTTTGTGTTTCAGTACACCCAGCTAAAAATTGAATATCATCAACAATTAGTACATCAACATTACGATATTTATTTTTAAAGTAATCTATATAATCTAAACTGTTTCCATTATAACTCTTTTTTGATAAACCAACAAAATCACTTATAAATTTTTCACTCGTTGTATAAAGAACTGTTTTTTTAGAATTATTTATAACATAATTACCTATTGCTTGCATTAAATGTGTTTTACCTAATCCACTTTTTCCATATAAAAATAACGGGTTATATATTTTTCCAGGATTTTGAGCTACTGCTAAAGCTGCAGCTTGGGCAAATTTATTACTATTACCTACTACGAAATTATCAAAATTATATTTATTATTTAAATTAGAATCTTCTATTTTATTATAAATATTTTCATTCTTTTCTATTTCATTTTTTATAGAATTCTGTGTTAAGATAAATTCAATTTCAAAATTTGTTCCGGTTATATCATTAAATGTTGCTTCAATAATATCAATATAATGTTCATAAAGATGATTTATATTTGCTTGGGATTGAACCTTAACTATAGCTTTGTTAGCGTTTAATTCAACAAGTTCTGTCTCTTTAAACCAAGTATCGAAAGCTAAAGAGGTAACCTGATTTTTAATATTATTTAAAAAAGAATCCCAGATATTTTTTATATTCATCCCATCACTTCCCCATACTAGCTCATTTATTACTTATATTCTATCGTAACATCACAAAAAATAAAAGTAATATTTTTGTTTTTTTCACAATAAACAGGTTATAAACACAGTTATCAACAAAAAATTATAAGTGTTCTTATAAAAATGTATAGTTATCAACAATTTTCTCAAAAAACTGTTCACAAATAAAAAAATACTAATAACTTGTTAATAAGTAATCATTATTTTTGTGAATAATGTGAAAAACCATTATTATGTCTAATTTTTAATTGTTAATAATTTTAAATGTTGACTTTTATAACCATTATTATATATAATGAAATAGCATTAATGAAACAGGAGGTGCTAGAATGAAAAGAACTTACAAGCCAAATAAAAGAAAAAAAAGCAAAAAACATGGATTCTTTTCTAGATTGAAAAGTGGTATTTTATCGAAGAGAAGAAAAAAAGGAAGAAAAAAATTATCTAAATAAATCATCACTGGTAAACAGTGGTTTTTTAATATTGGGGTGATAGTATGAAAAAAGAAAATATAGTTAAAAAAAACCATGAGTTTTCGAATATCATCAATAGTAATAATAAATTTCAAAATCAATATTTCATTATATATATAAAAGAAAACAGGTTAAGCAAAACAAGATTTGGTATTTCTGTCGGAAAAAAAACAGGCAAGGCAGTAATTCGCAATAAAATAAAAAGACAAATAAGAAATATTCTTGATACTCAAAAAAAAGATTACCAAAATGGCTTTGATTGTATTATAATTATAAAGAAGGGCGTTTTAGTGTTACAATTTAAAGAAATAAAACAAGAGTTAATAAAAGTACTTATAAAATCTAATGTATTGAGGAGAAGATAAAAATGAAGAGCAAAATTTTAAAGACAGTATTAATTATGTTTATGATTGTATTATTAACTGGCTGTACCAAAACTTTAAAAGACGAAAACAATAAAGTAATTATAAGTGATGAAACAGGAAGAAGTTTAACAGAAAATATATTATGTCGACCAACAGAAGAAAAAATATTAGAAAAATATATGGTGATAGACGCAAATAGATACACAAAAATACCAGAATGTGAAGATTTCAAAATCACTACAGGAGGGTATGAAGGGTTATGGACAAGTATTCTAGTAAAGCCGTTAGCTTTTTTAATATTGAAATTAGGCCAATTTTTTAACAATACAGCTTTAGGATTAATACTTGCCACATTAATAATAAGAATTATCGCAATACCAATTACTAAAAAAACCGCTATGCAATCTGAAAAGATGAAAAAAGCCCAACCTGAAATAGCACAATTAGAAAAAAAATATAAAGATAAAAAAGATCAAGCCTCGCTAATGCAAAAAAACCAAGAAATGTTAGCAATATATAAAAAGCACCACCTAAATCCTTTAAGTGGATGTATATTTGCATTGATTCAATTACCATTGTTTTTAGCATTTTTAGAAGCTATTAACAGAGTGCCTGCTATTTTTGAAG
Organism: Bacilli bacterium; assembly: GCA_041655735.1. Classification (GTDB taxonomy): domain Bacteria; phylum Bacillota_I; class Bacilli_A; order RF39; family UBA660; genus JBBAEV01. Next base: position 37,597 of record JBBAEV010000004.1, read on the forward strand.
AAAGATTTTTAGGCTTAAAAATGGGCATAACTCCATGGAACGCTATTAACAACGGACAATATTTTTATATAATAATTATAATTCTAATAATTGGTTCTACATACCTATCATTTAAATTAAATGGAACAAATGGTGGCGGCGAACAACAAAAACAAATGCAAGGAATGATGAAATTTATGTTAATATTTATTTCCTTCATATCCTTCTCTTTACCAACTGCAATAGCAATATATTGGATTACTTCTAGTGTATTTACTATAGGTCAAAATCTAATAATAAAAAGAGGTAAAGTAGAATGATTAATTATAAGTATGAAGGAAAAAACGAAGAAGAAGTATTAGAAAAAGCAGTAAAAGAATTGAAGGTTCAAGAAAATGATTTAATAATAAAAAAAATAGATAAAAAAGGCGGTTTTTTAAAAGGAAAAAAGATAGAGGCTATAGTGATAAAAAAGGATGATGTGGTTAATTATATAAAAGAATATTTAAATCAAACATTAACATTAATGGGTATTAAAGCTAATATAGAAGTTAAAAAAAGAGACGATAACATTAAAATATTATTATCTTCTAATCAAAATTCAATATTAATAGGCAAAGAAGGAAAAACGATAGAAGCTTTTCAAATTATTTTAAATCAAATAATATATAATAATATAGGAGCATATTTTAGAATATCTGTAGATGTAGGAGAATATAAATTAAAAAAACAAAAAAAGCTAGAGATAAAAATAAGAAAAATAGCATATAGCGTTTCCTGTAGTAAAGTTTCCGCTAAGCTAGATCCTATGAATTCATATGAAAGAAGAATAGTTCATACCGTTCTTTCTGAGTATAATGGTGTAGCAACAACAAGCGAAGGAGAAGAACCAAATAGATACGTAGTTATTAAACCAAAAGAGTAAAATTACTCTTTTTTATTGCCCGGGAAATATTTTTATAGTAATATATGAATCACAAGGAGAGTTATTATGAATGATACAATCGCAGCCATTAGTACGGCTTTAGGAGTAGGAGCAATCTCAATAATAAGAGTAAGTGGGGAAGATGCTATTAATATTGTTAATAGTATTTTTAAAGGCGAGGACTTAACTAAACAACCTTCTCACACCATCCATTATGGTTATATAACAGACAAAAACAAGAAAGCTGATGAAGTTTTAATAAGCATTATGAAAGCACCTAAAACTTTTACGACTGAAGATATAGTTGAAATAAATTGTCATGGTGGAGTTGTTACTACTAATCAAATTCTAGAAATATTGCTAGATAAAGGAGTTCGTTTAGCGGAACCTGGTGAATTTACTAAAAGAGCATTTCTTAATGGGAGGATAGATTTAACACAGGCAGAATCAGTTATTGATTTGGTAAACGCAAAAACAGAAATAGCTAAAGATATGGCTTTAAAAGGATTGATAGGAAATATTTACGATTTAGTAAAAAGGTTAAGAGATGAAATATTAAAAATATTATCTAATATTGCGGTAAATATAGATTATCCTGAATATCAAGATGAAGAAGAAATTACAAGAGAATTAATAGGAAAAAAGATCAAAGATTATAAAACTAAAATAGAAACGATAATAAGTAACGCTAAAGAAGGAAGAATAATTAAAGAAGGAATAAAAACGCTAATAATAGGGAAACCAAATGTTGGGAAAAGTAGTTTACTTAATAAGTTAATTAATGAGGAAAAGGCTATTGTAACAGAAATTGCAGGAACTACTAGGGATATTGTGGAAGGCAAAGTTATTTTAGATGGTATAGAATTAAGTATTATAGATACTGCTGGAATAAGAGATACTAAAAATAAGATAGAGAAAATTGGTGTGGAAAAAACTAAAAAATTAATCCCTGAAGCCGATTTAATATTATTCTTACTTAACAACAATGAACAAATAAGTTCTAATGAATTAGATTTATTAAAGAAAACAAGTCATAAAAATGTTATTGTTATTATTAATAAAATAGATTTAAAAGAAAAAATAAACCCAAAAGAACTAAAAAATTATCCTATTATAAGAATGAGTGTTTTAAATAACGAGGGAATATCAGATTTAAAAAATAAAATAAAAGAACTATTTAATCTTGAACAAATACAAACTCAGGATTTAACTTATTTATCTAATGCTAGACAATTATCTATATTTAATGAAATCTTAGATATAATAGAAAGTATTCAGTTATCAATTAAAAATAATATAACAATTGATATGATAGAAATAGATTTAAAAAGAATATGGATTTTATTAGGAGAAGTAATAGGGGAGACCTTTAATGATCAAATAATAAATGAAATGTTTAAAAACTTTTGTTTAGGAAAATAGAAGCATTTATTGACTTATAAAAAAACTACCATCCTGCATGAATTAGTACCCCATAGTAGACACAAATAAAAAACTGTTTGTGATAAAATTTACTAGATGGAGGTACTTTTTTTATAGCAAAAAAAATCAAGTGTTTAGAAAATATACAAATGAAGAACGTGAAAGAATTACACTAGAATATATAAATCACAAAAGTGAAGGATTTCTCTTAAGAAAATATGGTGTTAGTCAAGGAACACTTAAGACTTGGAAACGTAAATATAAAAAGGATGGTCATACAATTCCAAATAAAAAAGTCCGACAAAAAACAAGTGGTTTATTAGAAATAGATAGATTAAGATTGGAAAATGATATATTAAAAAATTTCAGGTCTTCCTCAAAGTATAACAAGAAGGAAAATAGCATTTATTGAAATTAATAAATCTAAGTCTAAAATAAGTTTATTATGTATTATTTTAAATATAAACAGAAAAACTTATTATAAATATAAAAATACAATTGATAAAGATTATTATTATTCAGAAATTAAAAGGATATTTGAGGAAGGCCATGGAATGTATGGTTATAGAAGAATAAAAAAATCACTATTAGAACAAATAGGCTGGATTATCAATCACAAAAAGATATTAAGGATAATAAAAAAAGATAATTTAAAAGTCAGATATAAAGATATTTTTAAAACTAATTGGGTTAAAAAACATATTGAAGAGAATGTAAAACCCAATCTATTAAAAAGAAATTTTGAAGCAAATAAGTTAAATCAAAAATGGGTTACAGATATCACTTATTTAATTCACGATAGAAAAAGAGCTTATCTATCTTCCATTATGGATTTGAATAGCAGAGATATTATTTCTTATAAAATAAGTTATAAAATGGATAATAAATTAGTTATATCAATTCTAAATGAAAAAATCTCAAAACAAAAAGATGTAACTGGAATAATATTACATTTCGATCAAGGATTCCAGTATACATCTTACGAATATAAGCAAATCTACAAATTAAATGGTATTTTTATATTTATGAGTAAAAAATCCACTCCAGCAGATAATGCTCCAATAGAGAGCTTCCATGCTAATCTAAAGCGATAAACACTCTATTCACATAATATCACATCTTTAAAGAATTATATCTATTTTGTTAAAGATTGGATTAAGTTTTATAATACTAATAGAGTTCATCTTTCATAAAGAAAGATGAAAAATAGTTTTTTATTTTCTGTCTACTATCTAGGTATCATATTCGCATTGCCAGTAGTTTTTTATTGTTTAGTCAAATGTAACATTACTAATAAATTCTTTGATATTCTCTAAATTAAAATATTCCCTGTTTTTATCATTTTTAAAAGCAAAGATATAAGTTTTTTCATTATAAATTAAATTAACCTCATAATAATTATTATTAACAATATACATATATCCACTATAATCTCCATCTATTATAAATATGTTGGAAACCGGGATTATGGTATTAGCAAATATTTTTACTAGATAAAGAATACGCATATCATCACGTTTTGTAAAAATATTAATATCATTATTATAGTGATCAAATATATATTCAAATAAATCAACATTATTTTTAATACCATAATTATTTAATAACTTTTCGTCATTAGTTCCTTTAAACGCAAATCCAAATGTGGGATTCTCTGGGTTATTCATAGTCACAACTTTATACATTGTGTAAGCATATGTACCAACTTTAAAAATAGCTTTACAAGTGTTTTTATTATTACTATCATATAGACAACACGTAGAATAGTTATATCCAACAAGATTATTGCTATCTTCTTTTAAGTCACATCTATCTTTTAATTTTGGGTAAATAATATTTTCAAATGTCATATTTTCTGCAGCTTTATTGGTATTCTTAATTATAGTGATTTTTTTTCCAGAACTTTTTATTTTTTCTTTTAAATTATTAAGTGTATCTACTTTATAAGTATATAATAAATATCCTTTACATGAAAAATAAATAACTATAGAAGATATTATTAATAAGATTAGAAAAAATAATATTTTTTTTACCAAAATTAATCACATCCTTATTCTATACTTATAATATAACATATTTTTAATTACTTTTATTATTTATTGAAAAAAATGTCAAAGAATGATAATATTATTATAAAGTTTACTAGTTTCTTAACGCAGTATTTTAGAACTATTAATCTTAATTTCTTATTACTATATGAGTTTTTATTTTATATAGTAAAGAAAGTGAGGTGATACTGCAGATTTAAATAAAATTATGATATTTTAAATACATAAGACGATAGGACAATAGATAATTTTGTTAATAAAAAAACAAAGAAATAAGAAAGGAAAAATAAAATTTAAAAAAATAATCAAAATATTGTTTATGGTATTTATATTAACATTAATATTAAATGTTACAGAAGTTATGGCTTCTGGTGCTTCATATGTTGCAATGAATGCTGATGTTCCTAATAAATTTAGTTATTATTCATCTTCGTCTAGGCACAAAGAAAACATTGAAAAACAATTATTAGAAGTATCTGATACAAATAGAAGATTAGAGGCAGCAATATATAATTCTGACGGAACAAAAATATCACCATCCTGGAAATCATTTGACGGACCAACACTTGTTTGGTTTAGCAATTCTTTAGAACAAGCAGCGTCAGCATCTGGAGAAACTATGAGAATTAGAATAAGATCTACAAATTATATTTTAGGTGGACATATTTGGGCATTTTGGCTTCCAGATCCATCTGCATATGGATATTAATTAGTAAAAAATCAAAAAATAAATTTAGTTGATAGTTTAATAAAATTATCTTGTCTTTGTCTTAAAAAAGGAGGTATATTGTGCTTATTAAAAAAATTAAAAAAAATAAAATCAAAATCTTTTTTATTTTGGTCTTAATTTTTGCTTTTGGATACAATTTTTATCAATTAATAAATGATATAAAAAATATGAAAAATATGGGAGCACAGGATATAGTAGATGCCATGTCTTTTTTTGCTTTTTGGAAAAATATAATGACTAACGAATTTGCTATATATATTATATTAATAAGTCCTGTTTTAATCACCATAGCTGCTGTTTCAGATTTTTTTAATGAATATCATACTGGTTTTTTTCAAAATGTTTTAATTAAAAAAAAATATAGTACTTACATTAAAGAAAATATTTATAAATCATGGTTAAAAGGGGGACTGATAATTCCTTTTATATCAATAATCATTATTATGATTTCTTACATTCTTTATCCAATCTCAACAATAATGAAGAGTGATTATAGCATATTATATTTTTGCGACGCCTTTATTAAAAGTCCATATTTAGGGTTCATTTTTTCAACAATAAATATGTTTCTTTTTGGAGTTTTAGCTATTAATATAGGAATAATTTTGACAAAATATGTTAAACATTTTGTGTTAATGATTATAGCAACATTTTTATCTTTCGTAGGAATTAGCATTTTTTCAGAAGTTGTTTTAGGAGGTATTTTTGCTTATAATCTTAATGATAAAAATATAATGAATAGTTTTTCTATATATAATTCTTGGAAATTAGATGATGTACAAAATCTTTGGTTAAATAGCGTAGTATTAATATTTTATATATTATTAACATTATATCTGATTTTTAAAATTTTTAAAAATAAAGAAAAAATAATATTGAACTATGAATAAAAAAGTTAAAATTAATATATTAAAGTATACTATTGATAATTCCAAAGCATTAATTATGATTATGCTATCTTATATTGGACTTGGTTTTTTTGCTTCTATTATATCTTTATCTATAACAAACTATATAAACTTATTTGACCTTATTTTTAATAATCTTAATTTTATATCTATATTTATATTACCTGCTTTTTTAGCTGTTGGAACAAAAAGTTTTATTTTAACTGAAAAGAATTATTTTTTCTTTTCCAGATTTTATTCTAAAAAAGAATATTTTAATTTCCAGATTAAAAATATTATTAACATTACTAATATATTATTTTTTTCTATGATATTATTGATTCTAATTTTTATTAACTTTAAAGGTTCTTTCAAAAATGTTATAGAGCAAAATATATTTTATAGTGTACCTAATATAATCATTTGCATATTCGGAATCATAAAAGTATATTTATTAATAATTATTTTTCAAATTTTAAATATTCTTCTTTTGAAGTCATTATTAAGTAAAAAATTAGTTTATATTATTGAGTTTTTATTAATATTTTTTCTATATAACTCATATTTAGTTCCAAATATTAAAAGTTTAAAATTTATATTACCTTCAACATATTTTGATTTTACATATATGTTTTCTAGTTTTTTAAGTTATTTTATTTTTTCTTTATTTTATTTAAGTTCAATTATATTAATATTATATTTTTGTTTAAAAAGTATAGTTATAAAAAAAGATATAGAGATAGGAGAATGAAATGTGAAATATATAATTATTAGTGATTTATACTACTTTTTTAGAAAAAAAATAAAATACTTAATTATAATTTTATTTTTATTATCTTTATATCCAATTGCTGAAAGATTAGTTTATTTAATTAAAGGCCTACCTGTCACTTTTTGGCGAGAAACAAAAATGGGCCCCATGTTACTAAATAATGTAGGTGCAGCATTTAATGATAAAAGTTTAACAAACCTATCATTTTATGTTCCGATTCTTTTTTATACGTATCTTAATTTTCAAACTTTATCATGTTATTTTAATCAGTTAAACTTTGGTCCTGAAAATGTTTTTCTACGATTAAGTAAAATAAAATGGTTAATTTGCAAATATGTTAGTATTTTTATATATACCATTATGTTTCAACTGATAATATATATTTTTTTAATTTTTGTTTATCGCTTTTTAGGGTTAACGATAAATATAAATGAGGTTATAAATATATTTATATACGATATATTCATAAAAGTATCTTTTGGGTACCTAATGATTTTATTAGTTTCGTTTTTCAATAAAGCAGGAATTCCTATCATGTATATTGCGCTCTTACTTGGTGCGTTTAATATATCTAGTTTATTTTTTTTGCAATATCTTTATGCGGGAAAATATTTAATAACAAACAATATTTTTCTACTCATTATAGTATTTTTAATAATAACTGTTATTACTTTTATAGGAAATAAAATAAAGCTATTAAGTTTATTTACAAAGGAGGAATTAATATGAAATATATTATAGAAACTAATGATTTATCAAAAAAAATAAAGATAGAAAATATATTAGACAATATTAATATTAGATTAGAAGAAGGAAATATATATGGTTTTGTAGGTAGAAATGGTAGTGGCAAAAGTATGCTATTTAAAACCATATGTGGTTTTGTAAAACCAACTGAAGGAGAGATTTTAGTAAATGGGGTTGATATTTATAAAAAAAATACTTTTCCCGATGATACTCGAGCTCTAATTGAAAAACCAAAGTTTTTACCTCATTTAACTGGTTTTGAAAATCTAGAGTTACTAGCTAGCATTCAAAATAAAATAGGTACAAAAAAAATTATTGAATCATTAGAAAAAGTAGGCCTTTTAGCTTATAAAGACAAAAAATTTGGTGCTTATTCCTTGGGAATGAAACAAAAGTTAGGAATCGCTCAAGTTTTAATGGAAGATCCAAAAATATTGTTACTAGATGAGCCATTTAATGGATTAGATGAACAATCTGCAAAAAATATTAGAAAAATATTATTAATAGAAAAAGAAAAAGGGAAACTTATTTTAATCGCTACACACATCAAGGAAGATGTTGAAATATTATGTGATGAAGTTTTTTATTTGGACGTTGGGAAAATAATAAATCATAAAATTATTAATAAAAATTAACAATTTAAATCAAACTGAAAAATCTACCCCATTTATATTAATGGTTTTCTTTTATTCTTTTCTTTGTATATTCTAAGTTATATAGTATAATATATCTGCTGAAAAGAGAGTGATATTATGAAATATGAAATAATTGTTGTAGGTGGGGGTCATGCTGGATGTGAAGCCGCACTAGCATCTTCTAGAAAAGGCCATAAGACTTTATTAATAACAGGAAATCTAGAAAGAGTTGCGGATATGCCATGCAATCCTTCTATTGGAGGTCCAGCTAAGGGTATAGTAGTTCGTGAAATTGATGCCTTAGGTGGAGAAATGGCAAAAAACACTGATAAAGCACAAATTCAAATGAAGATGCTAAATACTAAAAAAGGACCTGCTGTAAGAGCTCTTAGAGCTCAAGCTGATAAAATAACATATCCTAAAGAG
>JBBAEV010000005.1:0-45534 GCA_041655735.1 Bacilli bacterium
CATATGCTAAACATTCTACAAAATAAGCTTCTCGATTTTCTTTTTCTAACATCAATTTTAAAATGCCTTCTTCAGTTAGCTTATCTTCTATATACTTGGTATAAGGCCCAGGAAAATCATTTAAGGATGGAATAATTAATCCTGTATCATTTTTTAATACTGAGGCTTTTAAAATATTACTAGCATATTTTGACGAATATTTTGCAATTTCTTCATTAGTATCTGCTTGAATTTCTGGGCAATCTATTTTCTTTCCAATTACCTTTATTCCGTATGGTTCTAATAGTTTCTTTGCTGATGCTAATTTGACTTTATTGCCAGTTATATAAGTTAACTCTATCATTTTTCTACCCCTTTTCTTTATTGATTAATGTTTTTTTCCCATAGAAAATATACCCAATCATTTGCATTTATTTCATAAACATATTTTACCGGGATATCTTTTATATCTTTTTTCTCGATTATATATTTTATCCTTGTTTTTAAACTAACTTTTTCTTCATCATCATAATCCCTTTTAAATCTATTAATAAGAGATTTAATACTACTAGTTCCTTTAATTATTAAAGGATAATTATTAGGTTCTAATTTAGTAAATACTTGTAATCCATCAATAATATATATTTTATCTTTATCTATATTCTTAATAAAATAATCATATAATAATAAAATATACTTTGTAAATAATTCATTCTTATCTTCATTAGATTCATTATTCCATTTATTTGCTACATAAGGTTTTATTTTTGGATACTTTTTAATAAATGAATCAATAATTACTTTACCTTCTTTATTACAATGTTTATAGTGTTTTAACCATTCTAATCTAAAGATAACTGCATTATATTTTACTGCTAATTGCTTGCTTAAATAACTTTTACCTGAACCTGATAAACCAGTAATAAATAAAACATTAGATTCATTAGGAAATTTATCAATATTATAATAAATATCTTTTCTATTAAAAAATATATTAATTTTATTCATATACTTCACCTGTAATTATTATAACATATTGATCATTACAAACAAAAAAAATAGAGATAACCTCTATTTTTTATGACACACCAATTTTCTTCTCAAATACAACATGATTAGCGCTAGATATATCACTAGGTATAGTATCTAAAAATTTAGTTGGAAATTCATTATTATGAACTGTATATACATTATTAAAACAATCCAACAATTCATATTCAAACCCTAAGTCTCTTAAATAATCAAGATATAAATAATATCCAGCAACAGCGTACATATTTAATTTATCACCAGAAATAGTGTTTAAAATCACAAAATTATAACATAGGATATCAGTATTATAATCAGCTATATATAAACCATTTTCATCTTTATGATATTTGTAGGGCATTTTTCAATAGCAACATTTAATCCCATATATTTAATAACAGGAGATTGATTATTTATAATTTTACAACTATCCAAATCAACTACACAAATTTTAGCATTAAAAAGTAACGTTCATTATTGTCAAATCTGCACCTATCGTAGTATTCCCTAAGAAAATATCCTCACCGGTAACATTTACTAGTTGTATGGTAACTGGGGTAATAACAGATGCAGTTATAGTTAATAGTGCATTGCCAGACATTTGACCAGACAATATGGGACTACTAGCTATTACATTATCCCCAGACGATGTAATTATGGACATATCTATAGTAGGTTCAATAGAGCCGTCTGCTGCAATCCACCAATTGATATAATATATACCTGTTTCTGTTATGCTGATTTCACCAGTACCAGCATTGTAAGATATGTTAGCAGACTGATCATTTATTACAGTATCGAATATAATCGGCGCATCAGCTGAAATAATCTCAGCGCCTCCCTGATATTGTATTTGTAATCCTCTGAGTTGAGTTGTTATTCCAGGTTCTCCTTGTGGTCCTGGAGGTCCCTCTTCTCCTTGTGGTCCTGGAGGCCCCTCTTCTCCTTGTGGTCCTGGAGGTCCCTCTTCTCCTTGTGGTCCTGGAGGTCCCTCTTCTCCTTGTGATCCTACTTCTCCTTGTGGTCCTACTTCTCCTTGTGGTCCTGGAGGTCCTGGAGGCCCTTGAATACCAATAACTAACACAATCAGTATAGTAAATAATAATATGACTACTGGAAAAAATGAAATTATTTTTAGAATACAGAAACAAAAATTACATTTCTTTTTTTGATGTTTATCACTGCAAAAATCATTTTTGTAGTGGTCATATTTTGATTCTTCATTACATTTTTTGTTATCTAAATCCATTTTTATACTCCTTCCTATTTTTCTATTCAATGTATTATATTATTTCTTTTAAACTTTGCAAATTACTCTATCCTATATTTAAATCTTTTTTCTGATTAATAGAAAAATAGCTATAGTTGAACTATTTGAAAATAGTATATTTACACAACAAGAACAAAGTATTAAATATTTAAACACAAAAAAATCCTTATTAAATAAGGATTCGTTATCTATAGAATAAATTATTTCTTCAGACATTATCCTATTAAAAAAATCTAACTATATATTATAATTAGATTAATTATTATCCTGTTATCTTATCTGGTAAATATTCTTCTCCTGTATAAAATTTAAAGTTTCTACTTTGTCTTAACATAATTAAATATCTTATCGTATCTGGTGATAATCCACTAGGGAAATCATAAAGGAGAGTAAACTTTCTTTTTACTAAATCAGTATATTTATTATTATCTTTTAATATAGGATTACCTTCAAAATATCTAGATCTAAATAATAAATTAATATGATTATTCGTATTAACATCAACACACCCTAGAAACTCTATCTCATTAAAATCTACTAATATACCTATTTTAGCGCACTCTCTTACAAGTACCTCAAGTAAAGGTACTCCTTCTTCTATATTAGTAGATAAAAATTCATGCTTATCTTCCTTATTTTTAAATAATATTGTATCTGCACCATCCATTAATATTAAAGATAATGTTAAACTTGTTTTATTATTCATATATATCCCTTATTCTAGTTCTTTTAGTTTATTTTTTAATGCTTCATCTTTTATATTATCTATTATTTTATTTAGTTTTATACTCTTTTCATATAATTTTAATTTAGATTCATATTCTTTTAATTTTACTTCAATACTCTTTATTTGTTTATGTACAGCATTTCTACTTATCTTATTGTTTTCACTTATTTCACTTAAAGATAAATTATTAAAATAATAATCCTCAAAAAAGCTTCTTTGTTTATCACTTAATAACTCTCCATAATAGTCATATAAAATATTTAAATATGTTACAACTTTCATATTATCACTCCATAAATTCTTTAAATAAACCATAAATATATTTTTCAATATCAAAATCTCTTAAGTCTTCTAATGTTTCTCCTAATCCTACATATTTAACTGGAATATTTATTTCTTCTTTAATCGCAAGAACTATTCCGCCTTTGGCCGTACCATCTAATTTAGTAAGAATTATTCCAGTTACATCAGTTATTTCTTTAAATGATTTAGCTTGAGAAACGCCATTTTGACCAGTAGTCGCATCTATTACTAATAATGTTTCATGAGGTCCATTAGGTACTAACTTACCTATTACTTTATTAATCTTTTCTAATTCTTTCATTAAATTAACTTTATTTTGAAGCCTTCCTGCCGTATCTATTAATACTACATCAATACCTTCTTCTTTTGCTTCCTCTAGCCCTTTATATACAACAGAAGCAGGATCACTTTCTTCTTCCCCTACTACAACCTTACATCCTACTCTTCTTCCCCACTCTTCTAACTGCTCCCTCGCACCCGCTCGAAATGTGTCGCCCGCAATCATCAATATTTTCTTATTATCATTTTTTAATTTATAACCAAACTTGCCAATAGTAGTAGTTTTACCTACTCCATTTACTCCTATGAAAAGTATTACAGTAGGGCCTTCACTATTATAATTAATCTTATTTGTAATAATTTCATCAGCTACATATACTATAAATAATTCGTCTACTATTATTTCTTTTAAATCTTTTGTATCTTCTATTTTTTCTTTTTTAACTCTATCTTTTAACTTATCTATTAAATTAACAGTAGCATTAACTCCAATATCTGCCATAATAAGTAGTTCTTCTAATTCTTCAAAGTAATCGTTATTGACTTTTTTATGTCTTTCTGATAAACTTACTAACTTAGAGGTCAAATTCTTTCTTGTTTTCTCTAAACCCTTATCAAATTTATCTACTTCTTTTTTATCGGTTTTATTAATTAAATCCTTAATCTTACTAAATATCCCCATGTTCATCACCTATTATGATTATATCATAATTTTTATTATACCTAATAGACAAAAACCAAAAAAACAATTATACTTATAATATTGAATAATATAAAATCTTTTATATATACAAAAACTAGAAAGGATGTATACAAACGATGTTTAAAAACAGCGAAACTTATGTAGTTGCTTTAGGCGGCTTAGGTGAAGTAGGAAAAAATATGTACTGTTTAATGCATAATGATGAACTTATTATCATTGATGCAGGAGTATCTTTTCCTGAAGATATGTTGTTAGGAATTGATTATATAATTCCTGATTATAATTTCTTAAAGAAAAATGAAAAAAAGATTAAAGCTTTAATTATTACCCATGGGCATGAAGATCATATAGGAGGTATTCCTTTTTTACTACAAAGTGTAAAAATACCTATTATTTATGCTCCTAAACAAGCAGCAAGTTTAATAAAAAGAAAACTAGGAGATAAAAGTAGAAAAATTAATTATAAAAATATTTCTATTTATACTGAAAAAACAAAATTAAAATTTAAATACTTTAACTTAGACTTTTTTATTACAAATCACTCTATTGCGGATAGTCATGGAATTATTATTAACACTCCTAATGGTACTGTAGTTACAACTGGTGACTTTAAATTTGATTTAACTCCAATTGGACCTATTGCGAACTTTTATAAAATGGCAGAAGCTGGAAATAAAGGAGTTAAGCTTTTAATAAGTGATAGTACTAATGCTTTAGAAGAAGGCTTTTCAACTAGCGAATCAAAAGTTGACGAAGCTTTAAGTGATATTATTAAAAGACATGATGGTAGAATTATTATCGCCACCTTTGCTTCTAATATATACAGGTTAAAGCATATTATTGAAACATGTAGAAAAGAAAAAAGAAAAATAGCTATATTCGGAAGAAGTATGGAAAATTCTATTTCTATAGGAGAAGAAGGAGGATACTTTAGTACTAAAGATGTTATTGTTAGTACTAATGAAGCTAATAAATTACCAGCTAATAAATTAGTATTATTATGTACAGGATCACAAGGAGAACCTCTTGCGGCTCTTTCTAGAATTGCAGATGGATCTCACCAACAAATTCATTTAATGCCTAATGATTTAGTTGTCTTTTCATCATCTCCTATACCGGGCAACGCTAGAAGTATTAATCGTACTATAAACAAACTATATCTAAAAGGAGTAAAAGTTTATACTAGTGAATTATTTGATAATATTCATACTTCGGGTCATGGTGATAGTCAAGAATTACAATTAATGATAAGACTTATTAAACCCGAATACTTTATGCCATTTCATGGTGAATATAGAATGCTTAAAAAACACGCTGATTTAGCTATTGAATGTGGAATTAAAAAAGAAAACACCTTTATTCTTCAAAATGGCGATATGTTAGTTATGACTAAAGAAGGGGTTAAAAAAGGTGGTACTGTTCATGCCGATGATATATATGTTGATGGTAATAGAGTTGGTGATGTAGGTAATATTGTGATTAGAGATAGAAAAAGAATGTCTACTGATGGAATATTAATTGTTATATGTAATATTAATATGAATGATAGAAAATTACTTAATAAACCTCTTATTACAACTCGTGGTTTTGTATTGGTAAATGAAAATGAAAAACTACTAAATAAAATATGTGAATTTTCTAGTAATATAATAAATGAAAAGTTAAAAAATAAAAAATATGGATATACTGATATAAAAAATAGTATTATTCAAGAATTAACTCCATATTTATTTGAAGAAACAGGTAGAAGACCAATAATATTGCCTGTCATAATGGATATAAAAAAATAGTATATTAAAAATCAATAATTTATATTTATAAAATAAAAATTAGCAAACTTAATTTGCTAATTTTTGTATTAAACCCATTTTTAATATTTTTTCATTAATTTTTGGACAAGCTGTTACACAATCATACCAGGAAGCATCTTCTTCACTTTCAAAGTACCCACTATTTATTCTACCTGTTTGACTCGAAAGATTAAAATACGCTACAGTAAGGGCGTTTTCCTCTAATTCATTAGTTGTTGATGTTAGTAGTTCTGGAATAGAAATACCTGTCAATATTGAAATTTCATATTTCATTACCATACATTCTTCTAAAAGACGATTTCTATTAGTACTACTTGATTGTTCTATCATAGAAAGTTTTGCTTCTAATTTATTTTGAAAGTGTTTTAATCTTTCGCCTGATAAATAACGTGGATCTGTTACCCCAACATCATCTATTTTCCATTCTTGCACAAGTTGTAAATAACTCTTCTTTGCATCTTCTTCATTTAACCCAGTTCTATCCAAATATATTTTCTTATCTAATATATGAGCTTTTCTTATCTTTTTTTTGATTTCTGAAATTTCTGATCTAACTTCTAGATAATATTCTTCAGCCGAAGTTAAATAACTCATATACTCATCTTCTTCAACATCATCTAATGAAGGCATTTCACTTCTATAATAATTTCCCTTTGCCTTTAAAACTTCTAAGAAAGATAAATCTTCTTTTGTTACTTCTTCTAGTAATATATTCTTACATTTAGCACAATGAATTAAAAATTCAAGGTCTTCTTTACTTAATGAGTATTCTTTTGTTGTTGCTCCACAATAAATACAAACTAAATCCTCATTCATCATAATTAAACAATGACCTTGTTCTAAGCATCGTTCATCAAAACGTTCCTCTCCTCCGAAATCATTAAAACTAACATTATCAGATATAATATTCCCTCTTTTATCCTTTAATTCCATTAAATCTTGACAAAGTTCTATATATTCTCCTAAATCATCATATTCTACCAATAGTTTATTTGCCAAGGTATAATTATTTTGACCTATGCTATTATTATATAAATCTACTTTATCTTTAAAACTCATGCCCCTTTCCAAATTATCTTTACTTAACATTTCTTTATATTTTTTCTTTTTTTCTTCTAACTCTCTTATTTGCTTTGTTAGTTTTTCATGTTCTTCTCTTATTTCCTTTAAAGTTTTAGGTCTCTCCCAAAAATTTACTTTTACAAAACTGTCAATATTTTTCATTACAACCTCCCTGTTTCTAATACCTCTATTTTATCATTTATAAAAAAAATGTAAATCATTTCGTCTATTTTTATATATCTTATATAAATTATTAACAAATAAAAGAAATTTCAAAGTTTGAAATTCCTTTTTTTATTTACCTAATAAATCTCTCATTATTTCTTTATACTTTTCAACACCATCTTGATTAAAAGGATTTACTTTTTCAAGATAACCACTAATAAGACAAGAAGTCATAAAAAATTGTATTAAATAACCTACAGATTCTTCATTTAATTTATCAATAGTTATTATATTACTAGAAACATTACCAATTAAATGAGATTTTGCGGTGGAAATCATTGCGATATTATTTATATCACTTAAATTTCTATTATATTCATCCACACAATAATCATTATTAACTTTATTAATCACTATAACAGTTTCAAACAATATTTTATTACCTTCTTGAATAAATTGTCCAAGTGAATGAAGATCTCCTGTATTAATAATTGATATTGGAAGTAATCCTTTATTTTCTTTACCAAGTGATTCAGCATATAATTGTTTTAACCATTCCAAAAAATATTTAAGTTTTGGTTCATAACATACAAAAGCTTCTACTATTTTATTTTGTTCAATCATTTTTATCCTAGTATTAGCATATTCAAATTGCTCTTTTATAGCCTCTTTGGCAGCTTTAGCGCCTTTATATAATCCATTAATATTAATAGATGAAACAGCGATAGGAAGTAACCCTGCTGGTGTAAAAACAGAGAATCTTCCCCCAATATTATCAGGAATAATAAAAGTTTTAAAATTATTATCCTTTGCCTCTTTTAATAAAAATCCAGAATCATTATCAGTCGTAATAATAACCCTTTTTTTAAGTTCTTCAGAACTATATTTATCTCTCATCATTTTCATAATTAAATGATAAAAGATGGTAGTTTCCAAAGTACCCCCTGATTTAGATATAACATTAACTATTAGTTCTTTATCTTTTATCTTTTCAATTAAATCATGATAATAATCACTTGATAAAGAAGTCCCTACAAATTGTATTTCTGGCTTTTTTATTTCGTTATAAAAATATGGATTTAAGGCTTCAATAACACCTTTAGCGCCTAAATAAGAACCACCTGTTCCAATTACTAGAAAAACATCACAATTTTCTCTAATATAAGAGGCAGTATTATTTATATCGGCAACTAATTCTTTTCTAAATAAATTATCTAAATCATACCATCCCATATTGTCTTTATAAACAGGAATATCTTCTGGATTAATACTTTCTATTTCTTTTAATTTCTGATTTTTATTATCAATATATGTTTCAAAATCAAATTTTATCATAGGCCCTCCTTAATATTAACAATTATTTCATGATTCTCTTTATCATTTTCAAGTTCTATTACATTGCTGCTTATTTTCTTACCATCTAGGAATGTTTCTTTTGACTTTTTATTAAACTCTGATTTTAAATTCACTTTTATAAAATATATGGTATCTTTATATGTATACGTAATTTCAAATCCAGGCCAACTTGAATCTACTTTGGGCTCAATACTTAAAGTATTACCAACCTTTTTTAATCCTAATATTTCTTCTATTCCTATTTTATAAGCCCAAGCAGCTGAGCCTGTATACCAAGTCCAACCACCTCTACCTAAAGCTTCAGGATGAGAATAAATATCAGCTGCGATAACATATGGTTCTGTTTTATATTTATTCGCTCCTTCAATATCCTTCGTTTTATTAACTGGATTAATCATTTGATAATATTGATAAGCCTGATCCTTTTTGTTTTCTTTTAAAAGAGCTAATACATACCATAAAGTAGCATGTGTATATTGTCCACCATTCTCTCTTATTCCAGGAACATAATCTTTTATATAACCAGGATTATTTTTTGAATCTTTAAATGGAGGAGTTAATAATTTTATTAAACCATTTTTAGTATCAACAAGTCTTTCTTCTACCTCTTTAAATAATGAATCTTTCTTATTTTGATCATCACATAAAGAACTAATAATACTCCATGATTGACTTAATAAATCAATTTGACATTCACTATTATTTCGAGAACCTAATGAATCCCCATTATCAAAGAAAGCCCTTAAATACCATGCCCCATCCCAAGCATTTTTATGAAGTGCTTTACCTAATTTCTCACGTTTACTAAGACATATATCAGCAAACTCATCATCTTCTAATCTTTTAGATATTTCAGACATTTTAAGTAAAATATTATATAAGAAAAATCCTACAAATACACTTTCCCCAGTTCCTTGAGCACCAACTTTATTCATACCATCATTCCAATCACCAGATCCCATAAGTGGTATTCCATGTTTTCCAAATTGGTCTAAAGCTTTAGTTATACATAATTTTAAGTGCTCATAAATAGTTACTTTTTCATCAATATAATCGTAATATACTCCCTTCTCATCTTCATTTTTAGTAAGCTTTTCTGCTTTCACAAAACCTACCTTTTCATCTAAAATACTATAATCACGTGTTATATTTAAATATTCATACGTTATATAAGGGAGCCATAGATAATCATCTGAAAATTTTGTTCTTGAACCAAATTTAATTTCTTCATGCCACCAATGAAGAACATCCCCTTCTTTAAATTGATGATTAGCATGTTTTAATATTTGACTTCTAGAAAAATCAGGATTCGTATAAAGAAGAGCCATTGAATCTTGTAATTGATCTCTAAAACCTGTTGCCCCTCCTACTTGATATAAACCTGCTTTAGCAAGCAATCTTGAAGCATATACTTGATATAAGTACCAGCCATTTAATGCGTAATTAAATGCATCATCTGGAGTGTTTACCACTATTTTTGATAATTTTTCTTGCCATGTATTATTTACTTTTGTAAATTCAAGTTCTATTGAATTAATATCTTTATATTTATTTAATATTTCTTCATTATCTTCTGTACCCAAAATAAAGTAAAATGTCTTTCTTTCTTTAGGATCTAACTTTAGATTAACAATTATTTCTTTATCATTTAAATCTTTATCATTATAAGCACTAATGGTTTCTGTAGAAGAAATAAAGACTCTAGTATTATAAAAAATATCATTACATGCATTCTTAAAATATAAAGCATTTTTGTTAGCATCAAATTCACTTACAATATATTTATTTGTTAATTCTTCACTGACACCAAGTACCGGATTAACTACAAAATTAAATTTCATTACTTTTGATGTTTCTAATTTATTATAAACATTAATTTCATAAAATTTAATTGTATCAGTTTCACTTAAATATATTTTAATAAAAACATTATAGTCTTTAGTTTCTTTATATAAAATAGAGTAACCAAAGCCATGTCTTATATAAGACGGGGTAAAAGGAGCATTATCAAGAAGTAACTTTTCACTACTTTTATCTGTTGTAATGTCATTACTCCAAGAAGTAATTTTAAATTCTCTACTATTTTTCCAAAAACTGAATGTCCCAAGATTATTACTTATAATTGTACCAAAGTTAGATGATGCGAGTACATTTACCCAAGGCATAGGAGTATCTATTGTAGTAATTAAATATTCACGACCATTATTTATAAAACCACCATATTGATTATAGTATTTTATATCTTTTGGAAGTTCTATTTTTATATTATCTTTTGGTTTTTGTAAGAGTAGTTTTTTTACTATTGGTACTTCTAGTTTTAAATATCTTATTTGTTCCTCTAATGATTTGTTTATAGAAGCATTAAAGTAAACACTAGACAATATTTTAAGTAATCTTTTTTCATCTAGATTTACATTACAAGAAGATAAAATGTATACATCTCCCAAAGTATTTTCAAAATAATTTAAATTATTAATGTGATACATAAGTTTATTAATATAATTTAAAATATAAGCTTCTTTTTTAGCCGCTTCATCTATCAAAATAACAACATCAATATATAATGTTCTACTTTTAAAGAACTCATAAATACTTAATATTTCTGAAATAAAGCCAACATTTTCAATATTATTTATTTCAACAAAGATTATTGGTAAATTACCTGATATTCCAAATTTATATATAGTTGACTTTGATAATATATTTTTTTCTAATAGTTCTCTTTTCTCATTAGAAATAGGAAAAGCAGTACAAATATATTTTAATAATTCACTATATAATATTTTTTGATTGGCAGTAATATTAGCGTAACTTGTTAACATACTATTATATACTGTTGTTAAATCAAATGCTTTATTAATAGAGAAATCATCTTTATAAATTGAAACAATTTCCATAACTTGTTCTTTAGATTTCCCAAAACCTACTAATAAATATACTTTTTCCGAAGACTTTTTCTTAATAGTTATTTTTTTCCTAATACTCATAATAGGATCAATTGAAGCACCAATTGTTTTAGACAATGGCTCATTATCAAATATTACTTTTGGATTCTTGACAGTTCTATTTCGCCCAATAAATTTAGTTCTTGATGTTTCATATTCAAAAGAGGTGTTATTTTCTTTATCAGTAAAAAGTCTATTAATAATATAGTAAGTGGTATTGACCTTAGTTTTTGATGATCTAGTGAATATTAATGAAGATGTATCTTTATCTACTTCACTTTCAATAGTTAAACCGTTAAAAGTACGATGGGCTATATCCTCTTCATTTCTACACATAATAACTTCACCATAGGAAGTTATTTCTAAGGTTACATCTTCATCAGTATTATTTTTAAAAGTTACTTTTCTAACCTCAGCAGTATGATCTTTCACAACGGTAAGTTCAGTAGTAGTAGTAATGCCTCCATCTTCCCTTATATATTTAATTCTATCTGAAGCAAAGATAATTCTATAATTATTATTTTTATCATTTAAAGGGGCATAGGTATTTGACCATAAATTTCCATTATTGAGATTCTTAATGTACATAAATATACCATAATCTTCTTCAGTCATCATACGATGTCTATTTATTTGTAAGTTTTTGTACTTACTAAAACCTGATCCTCTATCGTTTATAATGACAGAATAAAAACCATTAGATAAAATCCCATATTCAGGTAATTCATTTATATTATCTAATTCTCTTATATCACTTTCTATAGGTTCCTTTGTTTCTCTAACTCTTTTATATTCTTCTATTTTTTTATCAATATAAATTTCAATTTGAACTTTTTCTTTTAAAAGCATTTCAACAGATTGAATTTTTTTATCATTATGAAAATAATTCTTTATAACATCATCTTTTAAATAATTAGTAAGACTAGCTAAAATCATTCCTTGATGATGTGCATAATGATTTTTTATAATCGTTTTATCATCATTATCATAGGCTTCGTAAAAACCATATTGACTATACATACCTAAGTCCTTTAATTTCTTTACATTTTCATAAACTTCCTTTTCATCTATGCTTATTGCCATTAAAGAACTATATGGAGATATAACAATAGGACACATAGGATTCTCTCTAAGCATTAAATATGGTACTCCAAAGGCTTGATATTTATAATTTTGAGAATCATCTAATTCATTATAAGCTGATTCAGACATACCCCAAGGTAATTTTTTATCTATTTTCCTTATATATTCTTTATTAACATAATAGGCAAAATAATATGTCTCATCTAATAAAGTGTGTTTATAAGTTTTAGTAAATATAAGTGGCATAAAATATTCAAAAGCAGTACCAGCCCAAGAAACAACCCCTTTAAAGCCCTTATATTTAGTTAATGTTTTATCCAAACAAAACCAATGTCGATGAGGTGCATCTCCCTTAGCAATAGCTATAAAACTGGTTAATCTTGCTTCTGATGCAAAATTATTATAATGATAGTTCAATAAAGTTTGTTCATTATAATTATACCCAACACTAAATACATCTAAATCTTCATTATATAATTTTGAAAAATCCATTTCATCTATTAGTTTTTCTATTCTATAGATACTATTTTTATTACCATGTTTTTCTAAAAAACCTTTTATAACATATAATGCCGCAAGAAAATTACCATTATCAACAGTTGATATAAAATAATGCGGTAATTTTTTTAGAGTATAAGTATCATACCAATTGAATAGATGCCCTTGCCATTTTTCCAACTTTTCTACTGAACTTATTATGTTATTAATTAAATTAATCGCATTCTTTTTGGTTATAAGATTAAGTTCTGCAGCACAAACAACACTAGTTAATGAATAACCGATATTACTTGGAGATGTTTTGTAATCTATTTTATCTAATCTATTATATTGATAATTATCAGGCATTAAATAATTAGTTCCCTCATTTATAAAATCAGCAAAAAATTTCCACGTTCTTGCGGCTATATCCTTTATTTCCTTTTTTTCATTATCATTTAAAATAGGTTTTTTAACTACTAAAGGTCTACTTATAAAATGCATTATAATAGGCGCCAAAAACCAAAGAGTTCCTATTATAATAGCTAATAATATATTCCCAAAGCTAAATATAAAAGAAAACATTATTAATAAAACAACACAAATATAGTTGGGTCTAAAATTAATAATATATGAATTTAAATCTTCCTTTAATTTCTTTTCTACTTCCGCTGCTTCTATCCAAGCTAATAATTTTTTATGACTTATAAACATACGATATAAAGATCTAATAATAGAATCAACATATAAATATGATTCATATGGTAATATTATTAATAAAATAAAAGCTTTATTTAAAACAGCAAAAAAACCTCTAATTAGACTTAAATAATATTTTAGAAAAAAGTCTCTTTTATTTCTATATAAAAAACGGGAAAAAAGATAAAAGAAAATAGGAATAGCAATTACTACTAATACTAAACCAAAGTAATATATAGGATTTACTTTTCCAAAAATAAAACTATAGAAAATAATAAGTAATAAAGAAAGACTTACTAAGCTTCTTCTTAAATTATCAAATATTTTCCATTTGCCAAGAAATGAAATGGGATTTTTTTCTTTTTCACCTTTTTGATTTTTAACCTTTTTCTTTAACCATCCTATTATTTGCCAATCTCCCCTGTTCCATCTATGGTGTCTAGTCGCATCCTTTAAATATCCAGCAGGATAATCATCAAATAACTCAATATCGTTAACGAAACCACATCTTAGATAATTTCCTTCTAATAAATCATGGCTTAAAATAAGATTATTAGGAAATCTTTTATCTAATATTTTATTGAAAACCGCAACATCATAAATACCTTTACCAGTAAAACTACCTTCATTAAAAACATTTTGATATAAATCAAAAGAAGCCTTTACATAAATATCAAGACCACCTAATCCCGCAAATAATTGTGAATATCTTGATTTGTTAGTAACAGGAACATCTATTGAAATACGAGGTTGCATTATTGCATAACCATTAATAACTCTTTTACCATCTTCTGATAGTACTGGCCTATTCATAGGATGAGCCATCGCCCCTATTAATTTTAAAGCTGTGTTTAATACAACTTTAGTATCAATATCAAGTGTTAGGACATATTTTATTGGAATATTAAAATTATCAAAGGTATGACAACTAAAATATTTGGTTTTTTCTTCTTTAGAAAACTCATTTAATATTAATTTATTAAAATGAGTTAAGGCTCCTCTTTTTCTTTCAAAACCTAAAAAACTTTCTTCACCTTCATTATAAAAACGTTTTCTATATACAAAATAAAATAATTTTTTACCATATTTTTCATTAAGTTCTGTTACTTTGTTGAGTCCTGTGGTGATAATTTCTTTATCATCGTCTGTTTTTTCTACTATTTCACTAGTACAATCACCAATTAATGTAAAATAAATATTTTCTGTTTTATTTGACAAATAATATGCTTCTAAGTTATCAAACATAGCAAGAACTCTATTTTTATTTTGAAGAATAGTTGGAATTACTACCATAGTGCTATACTTTTCTGGTAATCCATCCTCAAATTTTAATTTAAATAAAGAATTATTATCCTTATTTGTATACATTAAAATATGATTAATAACCTCAATAACAACAACACTCATTGGTATGATAAGGAGAAAAAACATTGTATATCCTAAATAATATGCTCCTATTAATGATAATAATAAAGTAAGTAAAATAATGCCAAGTACATATATTTTAATTCTTAATTTATAATTTTTTTCTTTGAATAAGAACCAACCAATATGCTTTCCTTCATTATTTGCTAAATCCACTTTTTCTTTAGTATAGTTGTATTCTGAGATTCTTCTTTTTTTAGAATCTTTTATTATTTGAAATCTATATTTGTCTTTATTATTATCATACATGTTATCATAAATATTGGCTTTTTCATTAATTAAAAGTTTTTCTGTATTACTTATTTTTTTATAAAAATATTCTATTTTATATTTTAATGATTTCCTCAAACTATTAAATATATTCATAATTAAGAAATTATCTTTAGCTGTTTCATGATGCGAACTTTTTATTATGTCTTTTAAAGTAGTGTTGTTTTCTAAAAATAATTCGTTCAACTGAAATGTTGTGCTTTCAGTAAATTCTCCAAATTCTTTTAACTTATAATTTAATTGTTCAACATAATAAGGATTATTTAATATACTTTTTTTTATATCAATATAATCATCAATGTCTATATCCTTATCTGTTTCATATTTTTTTAAAATACTATCAAATAATTCTTCTATTTCACATTTAACATTTAATCGTTTTTCAAGTTTAATTGATAGTTTACTTAAACTATCAATTAAAATCATTCTTATAATAATATAAATATAATTAATTTCTGCATAAGAAAAATTATCTTTATTTTCTTTTTGGTATATATTTAATTCATTAAAAAAACTATTAATATCTAAATTATAATCTTTTTCTTTTAATATTTTAGAAATCAGGAAATAAATATCTTTTTTTCTTTTGTTTTCTAGTTTGTTTTTATAGAATCCTTTAATATATTTTGATTCTTCATTAATAATATAATAATTATCTATAATCCATTCGTTAACACTACCTACTCGTTCGTTCTTTTGATATTTAACTATTAATTTTTTTCTATATTTTGTAATATTATGAACATTTTTTTTAAATTGTTTTAATATTTTATCAGTCATTTGCAACACTCCTATTATGTAATAATATATACTCTTATTTAATTATAACAAATTTAATAGAAAGTAACAAAACATTATCGAATTTTGTTTTTATGTTATAATAAAATAGGATGTGATAATATGAATAATATAAATGAAAATATATTTAGAGATTATGATATAAGAGGCATTGCCCATGAAGATTTAGATAAAAAAAACGTTTATAAAATAGGCGTTGCGATTGGGACAATATTAAATGAAAAAAATAAAAAAGCTATAGTAATTGGTTATGATAATAGAGAGTCATCTGTTTATATTTTTAATGCTTTAACTAAAGGCTTAATCGAAACTGGTATAAATATTGTAAATATAGGATTAGTAACTACTCCTATGTATTACTTTGCACTTAAATATTTAAAAATTAATGCCGGGATTATGATTACTGGTTCTCATAATCCTAAAAAATATAATGGGATGAAAATATCTTTTAATGGGAATTATAATGCTCATGGAAAAGACATTAAAAATATATATGATGTAATAAAAAAAGGCCTTTTTCATTCAGGAAAAGGATCTTTAAAAAAGAAAAATATAAAAGGAGAATATATTGATTATATAAAATCTTCAATTAATATAAAACCCAATAAATTAAAAGTAGTCATTGATCCTGGAAATGGTACTGCCAGCATTATTATAAAAGATATCTTTGATAGTTTGAAAATAGATTATATTGCGATTAATGATATATCAGATTGTAATTTTCCAAATCATCATCCAGATCCCAGCATTAAAAAAAATATGCAAGATTTAAAAGAAGCTGTGATTAAATACAAAGCTGATGTTGGTTTTGCATATGATGGTGATGCGGATAGAATGGGGATGGTAGATAGTAGAGGAAATATTATAGAAATTGAAGAAGTAATGATAATATTTATTAG
Source organism: Bacilli bacterium (assembly GCA_041655735.1). Classification (GTDB taxonomy): domain Bacteria; phylum Bacillota_I; class Bacilli_A; order RF39; family UBA660; genus JBBAEV01. The sequence goes on from JBBAEV010000005.1 coordinate 17,281, forward strand.
AAATATAATAAATAAATATGATAATAAAAAAATAGTATATGATGTGAAATGCTCAAGAATTTTAAAGGAGGAAATAGAGAAATTAAATGGAATCCCTATAGAAATTAGAACTGGAAATCCTTATCTTAGAGCTAAAATAACAAACGAAAATATTATATTTGGGGGAGAGTTTTCCGGACATATCTTTTTTAATGATAAATTTTATGGTGCAGACGATGGTATTTATGTATCACTTCGTATGATTGAAGTACTTATAAATAGCAATAAAAAAGTAATTGAATTATTAAAAGGTGTAAAAAAATATTATACTAGTGATGAAGAAGATATAAAGATTAATGATAATATAAAATTTGAAATTATTGAAAAAATAAAAAAATATTGTATACAAAAAAAATATAATATTTTAGATATTGATGGATGTAAAGCATTATTTGAAGATGGCTTTGCATTAGTTAGAGCATCAAACACAGCTCCTAGTATAAGAACTAAATTTGAAGCTGATTCCAAAGAAAGATTAATAGAAATTGAAAACGAATTTAAAAATATAATATATGAATTAATAAAAAACCTAACTGATTAGTTAGGTTTTTTTATTATAGAAATCTTTCTATTTTATCATGTATTTCGCTTTTGCCCGCTTTAGTAACACTAGAAAAAGTAATAAAATCGTCTCCTACTACAATATCTAAAGTATCCATTAACATTTTTCTTTGTTTATAATATTGATTTTTACCTACTTTATCTACTTTAGTCGCAACTATTGTAACTGGTAAATTATGAAATTTTAAATAATTGTACATTAAAATATCATCTTCCGTAGGTTTATGCCTAAAATCAATTAACATAAATACTTGTTTTAAAGTATTTCTTTTTTCTAAATACTCTTCTATCATCATACCTAATTTTTGGCGTTGTTTTTTACTAACACTTGCAAATCCATACCCAGGAACATCTATTAAATAAAATTCATTATTAACTAAATAAAAATTTAATGTCCTAGTTCTACCAGGTTTACTAGAAGTTCTCGCAAAATTCTTACGATGAATTAAAGTATTAATAAAACTACTTTTACCCACATTACTTCTTCCTACAAGTAAAAACTCCGGTTTTTTATCTTCAGGATATTGACTTCTTCTAACTGCACTAATAGTAAGTTCAACATCAATAATTTTCATTAATATCACCTGCATAAGTATTATATCAGATTAAAAGTAAAAACAAAAGCCTTATAATACTTTATAATGTAAATAAAAATCTCATTCCTTATGAGATTTTTTATTATAATCCTTACACAATTCATCAAAATCTTTTATAAATTTATCTGCTTCTTCCCAATCTTTAAGCCTAACTCCACTCGCATAAATATGACCACCACCATTATATTTACCAGCAAGTTCATTAATAATAGGACCTCTTGAACGAATTGACCCTCTAATAGTATTTTGTTTACTATCTTCTGATAATGTCATCCATACAATAATACCATCGATATTATTAAACTCATTAACCATCTTACCTGCAGTAGCAGGATCAACATTATATTCTTTCATCAATTGTTGATTTAACTTTATATATCCTAATCCATTTTTTGTAACTTCTATATTTTCCGCAATATATCCTTGAAGCTTCACTTCATATAGAGGTCTAAAATATAATTTTTGATATAACTCTTCAATATCTAAATTAAATTTTTCTATTAAATATGCTACATTTTTAAAAGTCTTAGGACTAGTATAAGTAAATAAAAATCTATTTGTATCCGCTACTATTCCAACAAATATTTTCTCAGCTATTTCTTTTGTTAATTCTAGTTTTGTTTTTTGACATAATATAATTAATAGTTCACAAGTACTTGATGCTTTATCGTTAATTATTTCAATATCTGCAAAGGTTTCAATATAGGGATGATGATCTATTTTAATAGAATAATTATAATTCTCTGGATTGGCTCCATCAATTCTATCCTTATCAGGTGTATCAAGTACTATTAATAATGATTCTTTTAAATTGACATCATCTATTTTATCTAATTTACCTAAATACTTAAACCTTGCGATAGGAGCACCTATCGCATACACTTTTTTATTAGGAAATTTATTTATTATAATATCCTTTAATGAAAGTTGTGCCCCTAAAGCATCAGGGTCAGGTCCAATATGCCTCGCAATTACAATCGAATCATACTTTTTTATCTGTTTATATATTTGTTTGTACATCAAACCACCTTTTCTATTTGGTTATATTATAAGTATCTCGCGCAATCATTACTTCTTCATTAGTAGGAATTACATAACATTTTATTTTTGAATCATTACTACTAATTAATTTTTCTTTACCTTTATTATTATTGCTTTCTTCATCTAAAACTACACCAATTGACTTCAAATTATTAAGAACTCGTTTACGCACATCAATACCTTTTTCACCAATTCCACCCGCAAAACAAATAACATCTGCTCCCTCTAATAAATTATTATATGATGCAATATAAGAAACGACTTTTCTAACATAAATATTTTGCGCTAAAATACATCTTTGATTGCCTTGTTTTATTCCTTCTTCTATATCTCTAGAATCATTACTTATTCCACTAATACCTAAAAAACCACTTTTTATATTTAAATCTTCTGTTATTTCAGTAATACTTCTATTAGTTTTATTCATAACATATTCAATAATAGAAGGATCAACATCACCACTTCTAGTTCCCATTGGTATTCCCGCAAGTGGTGTAAATCCCATTGTAGTATCAATACTTTTACCATTTTTTATAGCACAAATACTACCACCATTACCTAAGTGACAAGAAATTATCTTTAAATTATCATTATTTAATATTTCTTTTATTCTATCCGCAATAAAACGATGGCTTGTCCCATGAAATCCATATTTTCTAACACCATATTTTTCATACCATTCATATGGCACTGCATATATATATGCTTCTTTAGGCATTGTTTGATGAAATGCCGTATCAAATACACAAACATTTTTTATATTAGGTAATTCTTTTCTAAAAGCCTCAATCCCTATAATACTACCAGGATTATGAAGTGGAGCTAAATCAATAATACTTTTTAAATAAGCAACTTCTTCCTCATCTGTTACTATTGATTCTGTATATTTTCCACCATGAACAATACGATGTCCCACTCCTTTAATTTCTTCCAAACTTTTGATAGCCTTATAATTAATTAATTCTTCCAATACTATACTAACTGCTTCTTCATGATTCCTAATATTTTGTTGTTTTTTTATTTTTTCATCATTAACTTTAATAGTATAAAAACTATCTTCTAATCCTATCTTTTCAATATAACCTTCAATAATAACTTTTTCATCAGGCATATCAAACAAAGTGAATTTTAAAGAAGAACTTCCCGCATTAACAGATATAATTTTCATATTATCACCTTTCATACTATTTAATTATATAATACTTAAGTTTTTTTTTCATTAAAAACATATATTACTTTTCATTATTTGTGTATACCATTTGATTGTCAGAACTATCTGATGAAGTTTTTGCGCAATATCCCAGAAATTCTAAATCTAAAGGAAAATATTTTAGTCTTTCACTCATTTTATATAACGCTTTTTTTATTTTTCTATTTACATGAGACTGGCTAATACCAACTATTTTAGCTATTTCCCTTTGAGTCTTTTTCTCCTGCCCATCTAAACCGACCCAAAAACCTATTAGTATTTTTTCTTTTTCATTTAAAGCGCTCAATGCTTCTCTAACTAATAATTGCTCTTTTTGCTTTTCAAAATTATCTAACACTTCACCCTCAACATTATTTGAGCTTCCAAATAAGTCCATATAATGTAAACCTTCTATTTCACTATCTTTGAGTTCATCTTCTAAATAAAAAATATTTTTATTCTTTTTTTGTTCCCTACAATGCATTAACATTTGTCTTTTTATACATATATGAGCTAAGGTAGAAAGATTATTACCTTTTTCCAAATCAAACTTCTTAATTGCTTCCCATAAACCAACTAAACCAATTGTAATTAATTGGTTAATATCATCAACATTTTTAAAACCGCAAGCAATATCTACAACTAATCCCGTATTAACTTGTAAAAGTTCATTTTCTATTGCTTCCTTTTTCTTAGGATCAATTTCACTTTTTAATTAAAAATAATTCAGTATTTATTTCTTTTATTTGTTTTTTTGTCAACATATATTTTTACTCCTTCAAATAGATATATAGTTACCTATTATACGACATAAAATAGAAAATGTTAAGTAAAATAACTTTTTAATTAAAAAAGACAGGAATTCCTGTCTTAAATTTATTTAAATTATTTAGATTGGCTTTGTGATTGGCCAGAACGATAACTCATTCCACCACCCATTTGACTCATTCCTCTTTCAACTAAACGTTTAGTGATCTCTCCACCAACTGAACCATTTTGTCTTGAAGAAGTGTCTGGGCCTAAATTAACACCAAATTCACTAGCTATTTCATATTTCATTTGATCAATTGCTTGTCTTGCTCCAGGTACTACAAGTTTGCTTTTGCTACTGTTATTCATTTGCTTTTCACCTCCTACACTAATAGGTTGTGAAAAATTACATGAATAATACAAAATACATAAACTTATATTTGGTAATTAATACCTAGAGAATATCGATATTTTCTTCATAATTACTATCTATTTTTAATACTGTTATATTACTAATAACTCTATCTATCATTTCATTATAATTAATACTTTTTTCATATGTAATTGCTTTTTCTAAAGAAGGATTAATAACAGGATGTTTAGGTACAAATATTGTACAACAATCTTCATAAGGTAAAATGCTTGTTTCATAAGTATTTATTTTTTTAGCCAAATTGATTATTTCTATCTTATCCATACAAGCTACAGGTCTAATAATAGGCATATTAGTAACATTATTAATTACATTTATACTATTAAGTGTTTGGCTCGCAACTTGACCTATACTTTCACCATTTATTAAAATTTTACATTTATTTTTTTTCGCAATTATTTCACTAATACGATACATCATTCTTCTCATAATGGTAATCATATAAGTAGAATCTATTTGTTTATAAATAGCTTCTTGTATTTCTGTAAAAGGAATAATATATAAATTTATTTTATTAGTATATTTAGTTAAAAACTTAGTTAAATCAATTACTTTTTTTCTAGCTTTTAAACTAGTATGAGGTAAGGCTTCAAAATATATCGCATCAATACTTACTCCTCTTTTTAAAGCTAAATAGCCCGCTACGGGAGAATCAATTCCCCCGCTAAGCATTAATAATCCTTTCCCTTGAATACCAACTGGATATCCACCTAATCCTTTTATTTCTTCAGTATATAAATAAGTACTATCTTTTAATATTTCTATTTTTAGTAATAACTCTGGATTATTAACATCTACTTTTATATTATCTATGTTTTTTAATACATGAGCTCCTATTAATCTACTAATTTCCATACTATTAATAGGGAATAACTTATATGATCTATTAGTATCTATTTTAAATGTTTTAAAATTTAATTTTTTTAATAAATTTATACTTTTTTCTTTAATAGATTCTATATCACTATCAATCTTATAACATTTTACTATTGAATGAATTCCAAATATAGATTTAATTTTATCTGTCACAGAATCTATATCATTACTCTCAATAAACATTCTATCTCTATGCTTAATTATTTTATAATCAATCCCAATAAGTTTATCTTTTATATTTCTATCTAAAATATCAATAAAGTGTTTCCTATTACCTTTTTTAGTAGTAAGTTCTCCATATTTAATTAATATCATTTTCTCCATATTATTTTTCCCCTATTATATTATTTAATACCTTAAATTCTAAATCAAAAAATTTTAAAAAAGCATTTATTTCTTCAATTGTTGTTTTATAGGATAAACTTATTCTTATAGAGGATAATACTATATTTCTATCTTTATTCATAGCCAATAAAGTTTTAGATAATTCATTTTTACTAGAACATGCAGTCTTTGTAGAAATATAAATATTATGCTTACTCATAGCATTTACAAAAGTCTCAGGCTTAATATTTAAAAGACTAATATTTAATATATGAGGAATACATTTATCACTACTATTAATGACAATATCTTTATATTTACTAAATTCTTTTTTTAATTTTTTATTTAATTCTAAAACATAATTATAATTATTATCTATATCTTCAAGAATTAATCTTAATGATTTAGCGAGTGATACATATAAGGGGAGTGATGGTGTTCCACTACGATATGCGCTTTGGCTCTCGCCACCATGAAATAGAGGTTCTAAATCAATATTTTCTTTTCGCATTAAAACTCCTACTCCTTTTAAACCAAAAAACTTATGAGCAGAAAAACTCATTAAATCAATATTATCTACATTAATAGATATTTTACCAATAGCTTGCGTAGCATCTACATGAAAAAGTGTTAAAGGATATTCTTTTAATATCTTACCTATTTCTTCAATAGGTTGTCTAATACCTACTTCGCTATTTACATAACAAATTGAAACTAATATAGTATCTTTTCTTAAAAGCTTTTTTAAATGATCTATTTTAACAATACCATCACTATCTACATCTACATAAGATATTTCATATCCTTTTTTCTCAAAAAACTTCATTACTTCACTTATAGATGAATGCTCTATATTAGTAGTAATGATATGTTTACCTCTATTATTATATTTTTCTACTATTCCTTTAATTGCAAGGTTATTAGATTCTGTCGCACCACTTGTAAAAATTATCTCGTGTTTTTTTACACCTAATAAATTAGCAACTTGTATAGTAGCCTTATCCATTAATTCTTTACTTTTATCTCCTAACTCATGTATAGAATTAGCATTACCAATATATTCTTCACAAACTTTATTAAAAGATTCTAATACTCTTTTATCAACTGGAGTTGTTGCGGAATAATCTAAATAAATCATATATATCACCTTTTATTATTATAACAAAAAAATCTAACTAATTACAGTTAGATTTTTGTTATTATTGCTTTTGTATATTGTATAGGTTTATTTTCTTTATCTCCAATTGCTCTAATTCTAATGATTTCTGTTTGAACAACACCAAAATTATATTCGGTAATTGCACACCCTCTATCAGAAAAATATTTTACATCATCATCTGGAATTTTCCTACTATATTACAAACATCTCCAATATTTGGAACTTCTTCAATTAAACTATCATAATATTCATTTACTTTTCTATTAAAAAAATCCATTATAAAAACCTCCAAATATAATTATTATAATTTTTATTAATTATCCCGTCAAATTAAAAATAATACAATGTATTACTTTTAATTATTTTCTTTATTATATACCTCTAATAATCTTTGATATATACCAGGTTCTACTAAGTCAATACTATTAATACTTATTTCTAAAGCCATTTTATAATCACCTTTAGTAAATAATATTTCTGCATTGTTAAGACCTTGTTCTACTTGTACTTTACCACTTTTATATCTATTACCATACATAATAGCGCGCTCTGCCAGCATTGCTGTTTTAACCATTTCATTAGTAGTATTAAATAACTTAAAGACTAAGTCCCTTGCTGTATCTACTCTAGTATTTAATATCTTTATATTGATAGGTTTCTTTTCTAATTCTTTTATTATTTCTTTAATTGATTCTTGAGCTTCTTTTAATTGAATGAAGTAATGATTAGGAATAACAGGTAATTTATATTTTCTAATCTTATATTTAGATTCTCTAAGTAATAGTTTGATTTCATCTAATTGTTCTCTAGCTCTTATTTCATCTTCTTTCATATTACCTAACGAATGAAGACAACGTTCTAAATCATCTTCTATTTTAGAAAGTCTTAACGCTATTTCTTCTAATTCTTTTGCCATAATAGAATATGCTGTTTCCTTTATTTTTACTTTTTCACTTAATTCATCAAAATCACTATTAATAAATTTTAATTCGCTACTCAAACGATTAAGTTCATTTGTTTCATTTTCTGACAAATCATAATTAAACTTAATATCATCTAGTTGAGCATATATATTTTCCATTACTCTATTCATCCTAATCAATTTATTTTTAAATAAGTTGATATTATCTTTAAATGATCTTTTGTGCATTCGTTCATTTTCAAAATCACTAAATAATGATTCAAAGTAATCAATGATAGTCCTTAATTCAAGAATCGCATCTTCCAAATTTAATACTTTACATCTATCTGATATATTATTTACTTTTTTTTCAACCTCTTCAACATTATATTTGAAATTTAAATAATCTAAAGGAAAACCTTCCTTTAACATTCTATTATAAGAATTAGTTACTTCCTCTATTTTTTTGGGAATAATTATTTCAGCCATTAAAATAACTTTTGGAAGTTCATCAACAACTAATTCCATCGCATTTATTTGTTCATCTAATGCTTTTACAATATGACTAACTTCATCATAGTTATTCTTTTCCATATGAACTTCAAATTCTTGAAATCTTTTTTCAATATTTTCAAATTGTAGTTCAACCGGCATAACATAATCGCCAAATTCCTTTTTATTATTGTTAAAACTTAAATGAAGCTCACGATATTTTGATTTTAATTTAGTAATAATGTTTCTATTTTTTTCTTCACTTAACGTTATTTCCTTTATTTCATTTAATAAAAATTCTGCTTTAGTTCTAACCTTATATACTTCCATTTCAGTCTTAACTAATTTATACATTAGATTTTTGTAGTCCATTTGTTCTATTAGAAAATCAAGTTCTAATAACATGTCTGTTATTTTAGGAATTTTAGTATTTTTTATTAAATCATATTTTTTATTCCATCTTTTATATTTTTCTTCTAATTTTTCATTTTTAATAATAACCTCTACTCTAGATAATTCTTGAAGTATAGGAATATTAGTAATTAAATTTTTTTCTCTATCTAATGTTTCTACTTCCTTTTTATATTTATCATGTCTTAATTTTTGAACTATGTTTAAAACAATCACAATTAAAATAATAGCGACAATAAAATAAGTCCACATAAGTAATGTTGCGCTTCCCATAACCTCACCTCTATCCTATAACATTATTTTACCATATTTTTCGACAAATTATATATAATTTTTAAAAATTTAGAATATTATAATTATTATAAAAACATATAATAATTATTGACTAATTAAGTTATATTTAATATAATTAAAATTGCGTATTACTTTGACAGCACTATCTTGAAGTTTATAACGTGTTTATAGCCAATAGGTTATATCAGTAACTGATGCTGTAGGTGAGGATATAAAATATAAACACCCTATAAATTGACAAATAGAAGTCAATGTTATAAGCAAATAAACATTGAGGAGGAATAAAATGCGTTATACTGGACCCGCTTTTAAAAAGTCACGTCGTGTTGGATTTTCAACTTTAGAAAATGGCAAGGATATTGCGAGAAAACCTTATAGTCCTGGTCAACATGGACAAAGAAGAAGAGGTAAGATTTCTGAATACGGGCTTCAATTAAAAGAAAAACAAAAAATTAGATTCACTTATGGCATTAACGAAAGACAATTTAGAAATACTTTTGAAAAAGCAAAAAAACTACATGGCGTTCTTGGGGAAGATTTTCTAAAATTATTAGAAAGCCGTCTTGATAATATTGTTTATCGCGCTGGCATCGCCAGAACAAGAAGAGCCGCAAGACAATTAGTTAATCATGGGCATATTTTAGTAAATGGGAAAAAAGTTGATATTCCATCATATCAATTAAAACCAGGAGATATAATTAACATAAAAGAAGCATCATTAGATCATCCAGCTATTAAAGTAGCTTTAGCAGATGTCAATTCTCGTCCTGAATACATATCATTTGATGATAATAAACTTGAAGTCAAATATCTAAGATACCCACAAAGAACAGAAATAACTAGTGAAATAAACGAAGACTTAGTAGTTGAATTCTATAACAGATAAAAAGAGAAGCTTAATGCTTCTCTTTTGTTTTATAAAAATATTTATTAATAAGATAATAAAAGATTAATGGAAATAATACAAAGCCAAATATCTCAGTTATGTTTATCATTACATCATCATAATTATAATATAAGCTTTCTATAATGTAGGTATAAAGAACTAATAACCCCGCTAAAGACACTAGTAGCAATATCGCATTTAATATTTTAAATCCTAATTCTTCTTTTAAGAAATCTTTTTTGTTCATTAACATTAAAAATAATGATGATATCACAATTATTCCAATACAAGTAAAAATATTTTTTTCACTATTCCTTTTTTGTTGATTAATTATTTCTTTACTATATTCATTATATTGTATCTGACATTCATCATCAGTTATAAGTATTTGATCATTAGGATCAGAAAAACAATACGCTTCTTTGTATTCATCATAATTAATATAATAATCATCATTACCAAAAAAATAATTAATTAAGGCATTGTATAAAAATATTGTGCTAAATAATATGATCATAATAATCGCAATATTAAACAATTTATCAATAATATGATTTTTTTTCATTATTTATCTCCTTTATATTTTATTAAGTAATAATTTTTCTTTCCTCTTCTAATAATTATATATTTATCATTTACTAATCTACTTTTGTTAATAATATATTCTAAATCAATTACCTTATCACCATTTATAGTGATAGCGCCATTAGAAATAAATTCTCTAGCTTCCCTTTTACTACTAGCAGTTCCAACTTCGACTAATAAATCAATAATATTTTTCTCCTTATTTATTTCTAAACTAGGAACATCTTTAAATCCTTCTTCTATTTGCTTTTCTGTTAATTCTTTGATATCTCCATTAAATAATGCTTCTGATATTTTTAAAGCCCCTTCATAAGCTTCCCTTCCATATAAGAAAATCAATATCTCTTTACTTAATACTTTTTGAGCTATTCTTTCTTCTGGTTTTTCTTTTAACTTAGATTCTAAATCCTCTATTTCCTCTTTGGAAAGAAGAGTTAATAATTTTAAATAAGTAATAACATCCTTATCGCTAGTATTAATAAAATACTGATACATTTCATAAGGAGAAGTTTTTGTTTCATCTAACCATAAAGCACCTGATTCGCTCTTTCCAAACTTAGTACCATCTGACTTTAATAATAGTGGTGAACTTAATGCCACTACCTTAGCAGCTTCTTCTTTTTTTCTAATTAATTCTAATCCAGCAGTAATATTTCCCCATTGATCAGAGCCACCAAATTGAACTGTACAATTATATTTTTTATATAAATGCAACCAATCTATTGATTGTAGTATCATATAAGAAAACTCAGTATATGAGATCCCTGTATTTAATCTTTTAGAAATTGTTTCCTTATCTAACATATAATTAATATTAAAATACTTTCCATAATCCCTTAAAAATTCAATCATATTTATTTTTGAAATCCAATCATAGTTGTTAACTACAATAGCTTTATTATCACCTTCAAAAGACATATACTTTTTTAATTGAACTTCTACTTTTTTGGCATTTTCTAATGACTTTTCTAAAGTTAATAATTTTCTTTCTTCTGTTTCACGAGGGTCTCCTATTAAACCAGTAGCTCCACCTACTAAAATGATTGGTTTATGCCCATAATTTTGTAATAATTTAGATCTAATAATTTGGACAGCATGACCAATAGTAAGTGAATCAGCACTAGGATCAAATCCACAATAAAATACTACTTTTTCTTCATTAATCATCCTTTTTGCTTCTTCTTCATTACTTATATCTTTAAGCATTCCTCGCCATTTTAATTCTTCAAATAAATTCATATTATCACTCCATAACATACTAACTATATATATCATTATAACATAATATATAGAAATAAAAAGCGATTATTCATCGCTTTCATCATTTTTCTTTTCTAATCTTTTTAATACTTCTTTTGTTACTTCAATAGCTTTTTCTCTTACTTCTTCAGCTATTTCTTGAACAACAGGTGTTCCTTTTTCAATTGCTAGTTTTACTAAATCTTCAGCTTTTTCTTTTACAACTTTAGCTTTATCTTTAGCTATTTTCATAACCTTTTCTTTATCTAATTGTTCTAAATCTTCTTGAATTTCATCAATCTTTTCTTCCATCTTCACTTTTACATCTCTAAAATCAATAGCTGATACCTTTTGAATTAATTCATCTATTTTGACCTTTAATTCTTTTCTTGTTTGCGAACCTTTTTTAGGTGCGAATAAAATACCTGCTGCTGCTCCCACTAAAGCCCCTAAGAAAAAACCTTTTCTTTTCTTTTTACTCATCTTCTTCAACTTCCTCCTTTTCAATATTTTTTTCTTTTCTTTTTTTAAACCATCCAGTAAAAAAACCTGCAATAATATCAACAAACTTATCACTAAATGAAGACAATTTATCAGTAGCATTATCAATCACATTAAATAAACCATTAAGTGAATCTACCTTTGCTTCTACTTCACTAGCAACTTTATTTACTTTAGTTACCATTTTTATTAATTTAATAACAAGAATAATTAAAACTACTAATAATATGGCTCCTAATAAATATAATATTCCAGGTAATACATCAATTATTACTATCTTCATCATTTTCTTCTCCTTCCGACTCATACATTGAATCAATTAAATTAAATAAATTATCTTTATCAATATCTTTATTATTAGCTTCCCCTATTTTATTTATATCAGGTTTATCTTTTTCACTATCATAAGAAATATTTAGTTCCTTATAATTAGTATCAGCTTCCTCTAAAGTTACATCTTCTATTACTATTTCTTCTGTTAAATCTTCTAATAAATCAGTATTTTCTTTAATTCCTTCCGCTTCTTTTTCTTCCACTTCTTCATCTTTCAAATTATAAAACATTGAATCATTATCAGATAAAGTATTTTCTATATCATCTTCTAAAGTCCCATATGCTTTTTTACGCACATCATCAACACTTAAACTACCAGTATTTTCTTTTGTTTTTGTATTATTAATTTGTTTTTTCTTCTCTTCCAGCATTTGACTCTTTCTATATTCTTTATCTATTATCCCATAAATAGGAGATATTACTGGAGTTGGTTTGAAAACTTTTTTTTCTGGTTCTTCTACTTTGTTCTTTATTTTTGTTTTTTCAACATCAAGAATATTAGTATGACGTTGTTTTTCTTTTTCCTTTTCTAAATCTTCCTCTTCAAACATTACTGGAAACTTAAAGGTAGTCTCTGATTTAAACAATTCTCTTTCGCTAATAACATCACTAACATCCTTTTTTACCTCAACGTGTTTATCTATTTTTTTAATAGGTGGAGTAATTTCTTTTCTAGCCTCCATTTTTGGTTTTGTTTCTACTTCTTCTTCCTCTAAAAACAAATTTTTTATTTTATCAAAAAGTCCCATATTAGCACCTCTACTCTAGTATCCCTTCCTATTTTATAGTATTATTCATAATCAGGCAATTGATTATTAATATCTTCATATTTATCATATTCTTTTATATAATCTAAATATTTTCCTTCTTCTCTTTTAGGTTTAAATATATTAAACTGTTCTGCTCCTTTATCAAAATCATCATTATCAATTAAATTTTTAATTATTTTTTCATTATAAGTTAAGTTAGATAATATATAACAGCCATCAATAATTGCTTGTGATAAATAATCCTTATTAACATAACTTTCTATTTTTGCATAATTAAACATCATTTCAATAAAATATTTGTCATTTATTTTATTTATTTCAATATAACCTTTCTTATCATTGAACTCTAACATCTTAGAATAATATGCTTTTTTATATTCATTATAACTAATATTTACTTTATGATAATAACTAATAACATCCACATATAAATAATAATTTATATTATTGGTATATAACATTTCATTATAATCTGAAATACTACTAACTTTTACATTACGTGGCAAATAGTATTGGTATCCTAGAGAATAAGTATTAGTAACTTCAGTTTTATTATTTAATATGGTATTAATTATACCATCGATATTATTATCATCTACTTTTGTAATAGTACAACCCGTAACCATCAGTAGTGATATTACCAGCATTAACCACCTAGGCTTCATCTAATCACCTACTCTTATAATTTATTATATCAAAAAAGAAATAAAAGATAAATATATTTTAATTTTTATTTTTATATGCTTCCAATTTATATATTGTTTTATTCTCTAATATATACTTATCTTCATATTCAGTAGTAATATTATTAAGTATATTACTATTAGTTAAATCAAGATATACATTCTTTAATTTATATCCATATTCACTTAATGATTCGATAGAATATTCAAATAAACTTCTATTATCTGTCTTTATATGTATTTCTCCATTTAAAATCATATCATACTTTGATAAAAATGTTTTATAAGTTAATCTTCTTTTTGAATGCCTTTTCTTGGGCCAAGGATCAGAAAAGTTCAAATATATTCTTTTTATCTCGTTAACGTCAAAAATATTATCTATGTCAACCGCATCTAATCTTATTAGTTTTAAATTAGATAACTGAAATTCATTCACATTCTCAATTGCTTTAACTAAAACATTATCAACTCTTTCAATACCAATAAAATTAATATCAGGGTTTTTTAAAGCGTTATTTATTATAAACTTTCCTTTACCCATTCCTATTTCAATATATAAAGGATTATTATTACCAAATAATAAATGCCATTTACCTTTATATTTGGAAGAATCAGAAACAAAATATAATGAGCTAGTAATTATCTTATCTTTATTTTTTACATTTCTCAGTCTCACATTATCCCTCCTAATATCATTATAGCCTAATCACTACATAAACAAAAGCATATACTTTAATGAAAGCATTTTAAAGGAGGCACCAAAATGAAAAACGAAAGAAATACCTGTCCTTATACTAACACCGGAGTAATGCCAGGAATGATGCCTGGCATGGGGATGATGCCTGGCATGGGACAAATGTCTGGATATAATATAACTCAAGGTGTTGATCATTTTGAACAACGTTTAGATCGTTTAGAAAATCAAGTCAGAAGGCTTGATATAAGGTTATCTAGACTAGAAACACCTTATTCCGAACAAACTCCATATACTGATAATACATGGCAATACCCCACACAACCTACACAATCTATACAAGGAATATAAAAAAAGAAGTTAAACTTCTTTTTTACTTTTTTTAAGCATATTAATTGTTATATTATTCCCTAATACTGATGTGATAGTATTATTTTGTTTGGAAAGGGCTAAGTAAATACCACTACCTATTATTCCATATACAAAACATACTATGACTGCCATACCTCTACCAGTGACATCAATAGGAATTAATAATTTCAACATTGATAATACTATTAACATTATTAAAGTACCCATAACAATATTTAAAAATGTTTTAAAAGTATCATTATAACTAATATTGGTTATTTTCTTTAATACTATTAAGTTAATTATAATGGAAACTATAAAACCAAAGATAGTTGCGGTTATTGAACCATAAAAACCATGAAGCCCAAAATGATTAAAGGAATACATTAATGGAATATTAAATGATAGTTTTATTAATAATCCCGCAATTAAACTTATAAATACCATTTTATATTGATTAAGTGATTGCATAATCATTAAGGTAATAGTAAATAATGTGATGAAAAAAGCTATAAATATAGAATAACTAAAAACAGTTGGTCCTAAAACACTTTCTCCATAGAAAGCAAACCACAATGGTTTAGCTAAAAAACTTAAACCAAATGTTAAGGGTAATGTAATAAAAGTAAGTAATTTTAATGATTGACTAACTTTTCTCCTTACATTTTCAAAATCTTTTTGAACAAAATTAGAAGTGATATTAGGAATTAAACTTGTAACTAATCCAGATGATATTGCAATTACTATCGCATTTAATTTATACCCCCAAGTATTTAATATCCCAATGACACTTTCAGCTACGTCTATTTCATATTTTAAACCATTTACCAATGTTTTTACTACTGTTGTCATATCTATTAAATTATAAAATGAATGAGTAATATGTATCATTACAAAAGGTATTGCATATATTACTAGTTTTTTCAATATATCTTTACTTGTAACCCTCTTTTCACTTCTAGTCATCTCATATTCTTGATGAATTTTATTTTTCTTTATTTTAGATACTAAATAAAAATACGATACAAAAGCTCCTGCCGTAGCACCAAATACCGCAATGCCTACTGCATTAGTAAGACCTAAGTTAAAAACATTTAATACCATATAACTACCTATAATAATAATTAATACTCTGATTAACTGTTCTAAAACTTGGCTAATAGATGATGGAGTAATATACTTGTGCCCTTGTAAATAACCCCTAGTAATACTGAGTAAAGGAACAATTATAATAGCAGTAGATATTATTCTTATTACTAAAGTAACATCTTCTATAGAATTTCCTCCCGTTATATCTCCTAATATCATATAAGCAATATTAGGAGCAAAAATAAATAACATTAAAAAGGAAGCGAAACCTGTTATAAGCATTAATTTTTTTCCTATTTTATATGCTTTCTCTTTTAAATAATATTTTTCTAAAGTATTATACTCACTAATAATTTTAGCCATAGCAGAAGGAAGTCCAATTGAGGATATACTTAAAAACAAAGTATAAATAGTATACGCATAACCATATAAAGCTCCCCCTTGTTCACCTATAATAGCATAAAAGGGAATAACATATAATACGCCTAATATTTTTACTAAAATTATCGCAATAGTCGCAATCATAGCCCCTTGGACAAAAGAGTTTTTTTTCATTTACTTCACTTCCATTTATTTATAAATAATCATTGCCGAAAAACAAAATATTTGTTCCTCTGAAAAAACACTTATACCTACTTGATACTTTATATCTATTACTTCACCTTCTAAAGCAGATATAAAATCATTAATACTTTTTTCTAAATCTTTTTCATGGCCCTCATCAAATATCTTAACTTTCATATTATCACCTTATATAAAAATAAATTATATAAAGTTTTTATTTTGTCTCTTTTTGATATTGGTAATATACTTTTTTATTATTATCATCTTCATCTTCATATTCTAATAACAATTTTATTATACCATTAAAATTATTAATTGAACCATTATATTTAATATAACCAACCAAAATAATACCTTTAACCATATTATTTTTATTATCTATTTTATTAGGTATTAAATTTAACTTTTCATCAAATATACCTACTGTAGGATAAATACCATTAGTATCAAAATTATGAATAGCTAATGCTTTGATATTTCTTATTTCTTCTTTGGGATTATCTATGATAATACTATAAGTTAATTCTTCATCAATATCCTTTTCTAATACTACATCTACAGAAAAAGGAAGCTCACCATTGATTATAGATTGATTATTTAAATCATTAATCATATTATTATATATTTCTTTTTCTTTACTATAACTATTACATCCAGTTAATATAAAAAGGAAAAGAAATATAAGTAATAATTTTTTCATAAAATCACCTATTCTATTTCATTTTTTATATTTATTTCTTAGATAATGAAGTGATAAACACTCCTTACTTTTTTTTATCACATCTTTCATGGAATCATCTAATAAATTACCAATTTCTTGATTGCTTTCATTAAGATAAGCACCATTTGAATAAATTCTAAAATAAGAGTACTTAAATTGATCAAAATCATTGAATTCAGAAATTATTTTTTTATTATTTAATAAAAATTTGTTTTTTAATAAAGAAAAATTAGCATCATTAATAAAAAATAAATTCTTATTTCGACCAGCATTAATACCGGTAGCATAAAACCTAAATATCTTCCATCGTTTAATATTTTTAAATCGTTCAATAATTTTATTAATATTATTAATATCATCTTTATTTACTTCCATTAAAACAGTATTAATTTTAATTTTTATATTCTTACCTTTTACTTTTTCTAATATCCATAAAACGTGTTTTAAATGATTAATACCTCTCCCAATTTCTTTATTTAATTTATTAGTTGAAGCATCAATAGGCAATGTAATCCAATCAAATTTTGAACATATATAACCTAAATTTTTCTCATTTATATTTTTCCCATTCGTATTTATAGACAAGATTATATTTGGGTTTAACCTTTTTATATAATTTATTAATTTAAATAAATCTTTATATAATAATGGCTCTCCTCCACAAAAAGAAATTTTTTCAACGCCATAATCTAATAATTTCTTTGCAATTATTTTATTTTCTTTTAAAGATAATTCAGGAAATATTTCTCTAAAACAAAACTTACAATGTTCATTACAAAAACTAGTTATATTCCAACATAAAGATTTAATTTTCATAAAATCACCACTTATATTTTAACATAAATAATAAAACCTAGTAATAACTAGGTATATTATTTTTTTATATTAACTTTCTTATAAAAATTATTTATAACATTAAAAGTTTCATGATATATATCTTCGCTCTCCAAAAAGCTATCAAAAGATATTTTTTTATTGTTATATACTATCTTAGTATCAGCTAATAAATCAGGCATCTCTATCATATATAAATATATACTATATTTTTCAAAATCATTTAACCTACTACTTTTATAATAATCTTTAAAATTAATTAAAGCTTTTTGATTTTTAGTTTTATTCATAGTATCTACTAGCTTATAGCCTTTAATAACTTTTTCTCTAGATATTTTACTATATAAATATATTAAATCATCACCATTAATGGATATTTGATTCCATAAATCTATTATTGTATTCATTTCATCTTCGCTTTTTATATTAGCAGTATCATCTATAAAATATGATAATAACTCTAAAGCCACAGCATTATCTTCATTATATAAACTATATTTTTTAAAAGCACCATTGCATTCTTTATCATTTAAAAAGGATACATCTTCATTACAATAATCTATCAACACCTTAGCGGCAAATACATCATTATAATTATTAAAATAATTTAAAGCCTCTTCTATCTCATTATTACTTACAATATCTAAATCATTAGATTCATCTTTAAAAACAAACCACCATAATAACCCCACTATAAATATCAACAAAAATGTTACAATAATTATTAATACCTTTACTAATTTATTCATATATTAACCCCTTTATTTATTTAAAATAGCTTCTTCTTTTTTAATATATTTATTATATAAATAGTCAGTGATGGCTTGCTCGGATTTCTCATATAAATCCGTCCTTCTATTATATTCTATAAAACCCATTTCTTCACCATTATCAGGAGATATAATGCCCATAATTATTTTTAAAAATGTGGTTTTACCAGCATCATTAACACCCACTATTCCTATTTTTTCCGTTTCAACAATATATAAATTAATATTTTTAAATAATTCTTGAATACCAAATGACATTGATAGATTTTTTAAGCGCATATAACCACCTCTTTTGTGCTTATTATATGCTGTTCTAGGTTTTCAAACAAGCAATACAGATTCAAAAGCAATAGAAGATAAAAAAAACTCAGGTTTTTACAAGTCTGAGTTTATCATTTTATTTTTGTTTTTTTACACTATTTTCTCCATAGTCATAATTTAAATTATTGTTTTTTTTTATACCATTTTCATTCAGCTCATAAACAATATCACAAACCTCATTAATAAATTTGCGATCATGAGATATACTGATAATTGCTCCTTTATAGTTGGCTAAGACTTCTCTAATTACTGGATTGGAAAGAGGACTTAAGTTTCTGGTTGGTTCATCCATTAGTAATACATCACAATTGTTTAATATCATCTTTAGTAGTAATAATTTAGCTTTTTGACCACCACTTAAATTTTCAATCTTCGCAAGCATTTCTTCACTGGTAAATTTCATGTTTCCCATAAAACTTCTAACTTTTGTTTCCTCAGTTTTTGATCCTTCTTCTTGAAGAAATTCTAAAGCAGTTATATTAGGATTAATTAATTCTTCATAATTTTGTGGCATATAACCAATATTTATATCTTTCCTATCTTGCATAATTTCATATATTTTTTTAAAAAGGGTGGTTTTACCAATACCATTTTTACCAATTAAAACAACGTGTTCTGGTCCATTTACCTTTAGTTCGATATTTTGAGATAAAATCCTATCCTTTATTTTTAAAACTGAAATATGTAAGTCTAAAATAACTTTACCATTAGGTATATATATATTATTATCAAAATTAAAATTAATAGCTTCTTCTACATCAGGTATATCGAAAAAATTATCGGCATTTTTTTCCAATCTCTTCTCTTGCGCTTTAAGAGATTTCATTTTTTTCTTTAGTAATTTTGCGCCATGAGGATCAGCTCTAGTAATAGTTTCTTGTTGATAATCAACTTTTTGATAAACTTGACGCCACTGTGCCATTTGTGCTTGATATTCAGCTCTTTGTTTACGAGCTACTTGCTCTTGTTTTTGAATAATCCCCAATCTTTTTTCAACATATTCACGATAACCCATTTTTTCTATAGTATGACGAGCATCACTTTTTTTCTTTACTTGTTCTAAATGGATTACGATATTGGCTGTTCTTTCTAAAAGAGTTTCATCATGAGATATATATATAATCGGTATATTAGAAACACTAATAAAATTTTCTAACCATTCCAATGTTTTTATATCTAAATCATTAGTTGGTTCATCTAATAATAAAACATCTGGGTTATTAACAACTAATTTTGCCAATTGTATTTTTACTTTTTCGCCACCAGATAATGTTCCTATTGACTGTTCGCTTTCTAATAAATTAGGATTAATTTTTAATTTAGATAAAACCGAACTAACATGAACCAAATCATTATAACGATCATAATCAATTTCATCATAAGGACTATCTTTTAAGAAATATTCAAATATAGGAGAGTCAAACCAATCGTCATTTAAAGATTGTTCAAGATAACCTATTTTTAATCCCTTTTTAGTTACTTGCCCACTATATTCACAATAACCATCTATCGTTTTTTGATCATAAATATATTTTAGTAAAGAACTTTTACCATTACCTTCTTCCCCTATTACTGCCACCTTATCACCTTTATTTAATGTAAAACTAAAGTTTTTAATTAAAGGACGTCCATTTTTCTTAATAGCAATAGTTACATCTCTCAACTCTAACATATTATCCTCCTTTCTTAGAAGTAATTTATCTTTAAAATCTCAGCATTTATTTTATTCAATAAATCCTTTTTGCAATTAACTTTTTTAAAATTATTATATTTTATCATTGATTCAAAACGGCATCCCGTATGACAAAGTGGTAAAAATTCACACTTTTTTTCCAAACATTCTTTATATTTATCTATAAATAAATAATTACTGTCTTTTACATCACCATTAAAAATGTTCCCTACTTTAAACTCTTCTCTACCAACACCGCTAACACACTTTACAATATTACCATTTGGTTCAATTACCATTGAATGTTTTAATTTTGCAGTACACATTCCATCAAATGAGAAAATATCTGACATATGAAATCCTAATTTATATGCAGTTTTATATAATTTTATATAATTATTTAAAAATTCATCTTCTAAAATACCATATTGGTCAATATATTTATTGGCTTCTGAACAATTTACTGTTTTAGTTATCAATCCTAATGATATGATTATTTTATCAGTTCCAAATTCTTTTTTTATATATTTTAAAAATCCTGGAATATAAAGAATATTACTATTATCATAATTTATTCTTAAGTTTATTTTATCTATTTTGTTATTATTAAGAATATATTTTAGATTATTTATAATTTCTTTATAAGTACCATCCCCATTGCGAAGCATTCTTCGATTATTATGAATTTTCTCAGGACCATCTAATGTTATTTGTGCTCTACACCAATTAAATTTTGCTATTAGGTCTACTTTTTCTTTATTAAAATTAAATCCATTTGTAACAATAAATATTTTATATTTTATTTTATTTTTTTTAAAAATTTTATCAATAGAATTAAGAAAAAATTCTACATTATCCCAATTAGTAGTTGGTTCTCCACCAGTAATTTCAATATTTGATTCTTTTATCTTATTTTTTACAACATATTTTTCAATATAATCAATAACTTTTTTTATTTTCTCATTATCTAACAATGAAGGACTTATTCCTGATTGATAGCAATATGGACACTTGAAATTACATGCTGTTGTGGTTAATATATGTAACCCCAAAAATCCACAATCATTCCACTCATTCAGTAATGATGATAAAAACATTTCCTCTTCATTTACATTTTCATCAATTAAAAATTCCATGCTTTTTAAATCTTTTATTATTTTACTATTATCAGCATTTGGTAATTTTTGACTTACTTTTTGTAACTTATTATTATCAAAAATAACTATTGCATGATTTAGAGTATTATATAATAAAGTCTTATTTCCTTTACATAACTTATAAATAAATATTGACCACTTCATACTTATTCCTCCAAAACTATTAAAGGGAACATATTGCTCCCTTTAATTAGCTCTTGAACTACAACAACTATCCTTATGGAAGGAAACTTTACCTCCAATAATTGAATTAGCTTTAGTTGCTCGACGAACTATTTTCATATTGCTTCTCCTCCTTTTTTTATATAATATCACTTTATTTCTTAATACACAACAATTTATAATAAAAAAATTCTTTTTTAATCCTTGTTAATATTAATATTCTTAAAATATTCAACTATATCTTTATTATAATATAATCTCTTACCTATTGGTAATACTAACACTCTAATAATCCCTAAATTATCTACAAAATCTGGATTATGAGATACAACTAACATTGTCCCAGGAAATGTTTTGAATGTTTCAGCTATTATCATCTGAGTTTGTGGATCTAAATGATTTGTGGGTTCGTCAAGAATTAAAAAATTTGAGCCTTTCAAAGAAAGCTTTGCTAAAGCAACTCGACTTCTTTCTCCTGGTGACAGAACATCAACTTTTTTAAAAACATCATTACCAAAAAACAGGAATCTACCTAGCACTGTTCTTAATTGCCTTTGTGAAATGTTTATATCGGAAAAATTATTTAAAATATCCCTTTCATTATCTAACAATTCATGTTCTTGAGCATAATAACCTATATCAGTTTTACTGCCAACTTCTATCTTGCCGCTATCAGGGATCAGCTCGCCAATAATTAATTTTAATAATGTTGATTTACCTATTCCATTTTGGCCTATAATCAGAAATTTTTCACCCTTATTTAATTCAAAGGTTAGATTATTAATAACATTTTGTGTTAATGATTTATTATATTTAAAACATAAATCTTTAACTTTTAAAGGTATGTTGGATCCCTCTCTGTTGATACTCATATTTATGTTTACTTTTTTTAAATCATGAGGAAGTTCTATTTTGTTTTCTAGTAATTTTTCTAATTTTTTTTCTCTATCTTGAGCCATTTTTTTCTTTTTCCCCGAAGCAGTGGCATATTTATTGATAACTGCTAGTAGTTTTTTTTCTTCATTAGCTTGAATTTCAGCCTGCTTCATTAAGGCTTTTTCATGTTCAATATTTTGTCTTTTAAAATCCTCATAGTTACCATTACATAGTTCAATACTACGAGTCCTTTTATCTATAAATAAAGTTTTTGTTGTTACTTGATTCAAAAAATTAATATCATGAGAAATTATGAAAACACTACCTTTATAATTTTTTAAATAATTAATAACATAGTCTTTACTCTCTTTATCCAAATGATTAGTTGGTTCATCCAATAAAATTATTTCCGGTTTAGAATATAATAACCTAGCGAATGCTACTTTTGATTTTTGTCCGCCAGATAAAGTCCTTAACTTCTGGCCTAGTAACGAATCGGAAATGTTCATGCCCCCTATTATTTTTAATAAGATATTCTCAGCTTTATAGCAATCCCAGCCTTCTAGTTGATATTGGAGGTTATTAATTTTATTTAATAATATCTTTTGTTTGTTTGGATCACTTTCTGTGGAAATTTTATCATATACAGTATGTAACTCTTCTTCAAGCTTTTTAATTGGTCTTCCAAGTAACAAAAAATCTAAAACAGTTATATCTGCAGATGGTACCTCATCTTCTATCACTTGTGGTAACCATTCCACTCTTTCTTTTTTGTCAAAAATCACTTTACCATTATCAGGTTCTATAATACCCATAATTATTTTAAACAATGTAGTTTTCCCTGCTCCGTTTACACCTACAACACCAATTTTCTCATTTTCATTAAGATATAAATTTATATCATTAAATAGTTCTTGGGTACCAAAAGACATTGATAAATTTTTTAGATGCATAAAATCACCTCTTTCACTTCTTTTTATAATAAGTATATATGTTCTGTCATTTTCCATATTTTACTATAATATAAGATCAAAATCAATGTAATATAAAAACCAATCATAAAGATTGGTCTTATTAATTAATGGTTTTAGCATATATATTTAATTTATAATATATTTATTATTCAGTTTCTTCAGAGATAAACTTTTCATAAAAGTAATCTATAGCACTAAAGGATCTTGTATAAATATAGTTATCATTTAAATATTTTTCAAAAGTTATTTTTTCATTATTATATGTTATCTTAGTACTGGTTAATAAATTAGGAGCCCTATCAATCATATGCATATATATACTATAAACTTCATAGTTATTTAACTTATCATCCCAAAAATAATTCTTAAAATCATCAAAAGATGCTTGTGATTTCAAACCATTCATCTTTTGAACTAAATCATATCCTTTTTTAATATTAGCTCTAGTTTTATTATCGAAAAAATATATAATATCATCTTCTCTTACCACAATATCTTCCCATATCATAAGCATTGTGGCCATAGTGTTGGAATCTTTAATATTATCTTTATTTTTTAAAAAATCAAAAAACAATTCCATATCCTCACCATATTTTGAACTATAATAATTATATTTTTTAGTTGCTTTTTTATACTCATCTTCTAAAATAGTTGTTTTTTTATTATTTTCATAATAATCTATCATCATTCTAGAAGCATAAACATCATTGTACTTATTAAAGTATTCTAAAGCTTCTTTTTCAATAATACTGTAGTCTATATTATTTTCTTTAGTTTCTGGTTTAAATATAAACCACCATATTAAGCCTCCAATAACTAATAATAAGAAAATAATAACTATTAATAATATCTTTGTTACACCTTTCATAATATCAACCCCTTTTATTATTTGCTATTTAGAGTAACCCTTTATTGCATCTCTATTAATTTCTGGGATAACATTGGCATAATCTTCGCCTTCCTTTAAATAATTAGCATTTAACTCATTTTCTACTTCTACAATCATTTTTACATATAAACCACTGATACGAGCATACTCACCAAAATTCATTCTTTGGCCATTATAAATAACATGTTGTGCTTCAAACTCTGACATCATTTCACCAAATCTACAAATATGAGTGTCTACATACCATCTTACTTTCCAATACAAATCGTCACTTTGCATTTCAGCATCAAACTGCGAAATATCTGTATTTTTAGTTCTATTAAATAAATCTAGCAATTCATTAGCCTTATTTCTTTGTTCTTCAGGCAAAGCCGAAACAATTGTGGTACCATCTGAAAGAATAGATTCAAGATTATGATAAAGAGCTTCTACTTCTTCTTTAGTTAATTTAATATTTTCTTCTTTGAATATTCTTACTAATTGTTCAAAGGGTATATGATAACCTTCTTCATCGTATATAGGGTTCAATATATCATTATATAGGGTTCCATATTCAACAAATGTTTCATATTGCCCCATCAGACTATCAATATCTTTACTAGAAATTTTCCCATCTTTTATCAATCCGTCTAAATCTCCGTTTTTATATCCTACTGCCGCTACTAAAGTAGCATACAAATCATATTTTTTGGCATCCCATATATAATAATACTTTTCAATTTCTGTCAATTCTATTTCAATATTAGGTATTGTTGGTGTGGCGGAAGGCATTTCTCCTGGCGTTTTAATGGGTGTAGGAGTAGGAACTGGAGTTGGTTGATTAATATCTTTTGAACAGGCTCCAAGTGTAAAAACTACTCCAGCAAGGGTAATTGCACGCATTATTGGTTTACTATTAAATACTTTTACAACATTTACTAGACTATCAAAAAACTTGCTTTCTTCTTCATTAGGATTAACATTCTGTAGTTGTTTATTTGAATCTACATATTTGCTCATATTTTTCTCCTTATAAAATTATTTTTTGCCTTTATAATACTCTTTTAGTTATTTTTTGTCAATTTTTAGTCACATACAATCTCATATTTTGCTGGTTCATAACATGTAGTAATAAGCATCTTATCAGAACAACTTTCACCTGTTTTAATCATATTACCATGACAAACTTTTTTTGTACTTAAAACACAAGTTCCTTCTTCATTACCTGTAGCAGTTGTCCCCGGTGGACATGCTAAATTATACTTTGTTATTGTTTTATTAAGTTCAACACAAAGTCCACAGGGAATTCTTATTGGCTCTCCTGTAAAACGATTTTCACACACTCTCTCATACCTATGTCCATATGTTGTTATTGTTTCCCACCAACCACTACAACTATAAATAGGTTCACAAACTGTTGTTATTTTTTTACATTTATAAGTATAGGCAGCAATGTATTTTATATGGCATCCTTTTAAAGTTGGTTGATTAGTTTCATCTCCCACCCAATTAGTTTCTAATATAGCATCTAATACATTTTTTATATTTATATCAAAATCATCTTCTGTAAATGTTACTCTAGAAGCCGATCCTATTTCTATAGTTACTTTAGGAGGTTCTTCTATTATTTCACGGAATTTAATATTATAGTTTTTTTGAATATTTGTTGATTCGGCAAATCTTCTAGTAAAGTTTTCTACAAATTTTTCTTTTACTATACGTAATGTTCCATATTCTCTAAATTGAGCCAAGTCAATAGAATCAAACATTGCAGCTTGAGTTGTTTCTTTTAATAAATAATAATTTTGATCGTTGGTACTTGTTATATCCTCAAATAAATTTATAAAGAAAATACCTAAAATACCTATTATAACAAAGAATATTCCCCACATTGATTGATTCATTTTATCACCTACTTGTTAATTCTAAATAAATTTATAAACGATTTATGTATAAATTGACTTTCTTCATTTTTATTTAACTTATAATCCAAATATTCATTTAATGCATTATAAGATCTTATACTTCCAATATCAAGTGATGTTAATATAACTTCATATTCAGGCACTAATGTATATACTCCATATCCTGTTCTTGTTATTAAATATTCTTTCCCTAACCAGTTAGCAAGAGGTGCATATCTTGGAAAAGGATCTTTTGGATCAATAGGACGATATATTATTAATCCTGTTCCTTTATCACCAGTAAACAAACCATTAGCAATTAAATTAAAAGAACAAGTTAGGTCATAAGAATATTTATTAAAACCAATATTTTTACCAATAACTCTTAATATATAATTAGCATTATTATCAGCTCTTAAGTCAGTATATAATTTTCTTTCTCCACTTTCCTCAATAAAAGGGTTAGAAGCATTTGTTTTATTATCATCATTATATACATATCCTGTTCCTCTTTCTATATAAGCAAGAGGTAATTCATAAGTTATTAAGCCAGTTATTTGATCGGTTACCTTTATTTTATCAGCTTTATAATAAGAACAAAACTCCACTTCCCCTATCTTATCAATATTAGCTCTATCAGTTGCTGTACTCATATCATCAACTGTCCATTCGGCAGCATTAGAATCCCCAGGCACCCAGGTAATGCCATTATAATATTCATATTGAGTATAAGATTTTCTTACCACTTTACAAGCGCCTTTAACATCCTTAAATCCCATACTACATCCTGATATTGGTTCGACCTCACTTTTAGTTCTAGACCATTCTATAGGTAGCCCTGGGGCAGTACAATTTGTATGTTGTGTCTTCATTTCTAGCATATATGCTCCAGTAGGCATTTTACTACATTTTGCTTTAGCGGCTTCACAACTTTTTTTCAATTTATTAAATTCAGATTCTATAGCTGAAACTGGAAATTTACATGGGCAGCCCTTGTTGGCAGCACTACAGTTAGGTTGACAATATGAATTCCACATATTATTATAAGAATTACAATAATTGCTCGCTTGATTATAACAGGCTTGTCGATCTGCTTTTAAAGATGAATCTAAATCAGCACATAATTTTTGAAGACTTTTTGATTCTCCCGAAGGAACAGTATTTTTACATTGACATTCATTTCCAATCTCACCAGTAACTGACCATGCAGTATATTCTGTTCCATTTGCTCTCT